>CBHTUB010000143.1:0-12325 GCA_966095595.1 uncultured Chryseosolibacter sp.
AGCGCGATGAAAAAAAATCCATTCGCGAGGTTGAAGAGATCGGTGCAGTATTCTGCGCCGTCGAGAACATGTACCTCGCCGCTACCGCTTATGGCGTTGGCGCCTACCTCAGCACAGGGGGGATCACCTATTTCGACGAAGCAAAATCACTCTTCGGCCTGTCGGATGAAGACCGGTTGATCGGATTCTTTCACATCGGCATACCTAAACGGATTCCGTCTGCCTTGAAACGCAAACCCTTCGACGAAGTCGTGGCCTGGGTTACAGAATGATCACAGTTGCGTGAAGAGACTTTCGTCGAGCTTCCCATTGATCTCCAAATTCTGAATGTCGGAAGGTTTCGGGATAGAGACCTTCAGTTTATCGTAGCTTTTGTAGTCACCGTACCCGAACGAGCGCAACACGCTGTCCGATTCGGTCACGACCTGTAACTGCCTCGTAAGGTTATCGGCGAGACTCGCATACGCTCTATAATTCCGCCTGCCTCCGTCCGTGCGGATCCCGAGGACGTTGCAGGTGCCGATTCCCGCTACATCTTCCTCTCCCAGATATTTAAGTGCAATTTCCGGATGCTTCAGCGTGAAGGGTAAGAATATCTTTGCTGCCGAGGAAAGCCACGTCTGGTATTCGCGGGCGATCTTCACTTTCAGGGAATCATCGGTTTCATTCAGCTCCTTGTTGTTGACTTTCAGGCGACCATCCACCGTTGCCAGATTGAAGATGCTGACAGTGTTTTCCGAAGGAGATTCAATGCGAACATTCTGAGCCGTTTTGTCCCAGAAGAAGTTCCGCCCTCCATCCGACCATCGGATGAATCTTATCTTTTGCCACTCGGCCTCTCCGCCAGCTGCCGCCATCATAGTGTCCACAAGCTCGATGGCAGCGGGGTCGGAATGGGCGACGTCGAAATTTTCGGTTTCCGGAGCTACGGTTTGTGTGGTCTCATCGGTTTTTTGGGAGCACGAGACTAGAAAGAGAAATGCAGGAACGATGATCAGTGCATGCTTCATACATATTAAGGGTTATGTTGGATCTTCGTCAGCGGGCTGAAACTCCTGCTCTTTTACAATCACATGTTCTTTGTCCTTTGCATTGAGCAATTTTGCTATGGCGCCCGAGCCCAATGAACCGAACATCAGGTTTCGGAGGAAGCCTTCTACCGGAAGGATCACGAGAGCCACGCAAACCTGGATAATGAATTGGATCACCGGACTTTCATCACCGAACTTGATGGTGGTATCTAAAAAGGTCTGAATGAACTCGATCAGCAAAATGATGGTCAATAACGAGAGCACGCGGCTTACGATGCGGTATCTGTTGCTGAGGCGGTGCGACAAAAGAACGAGGGAAGCGAGAACGGCAAACTCCATCGCATAGAACCACGGGCGTCGCCAGTAGGGAGGCAGCACTTCGAATTGCATGGGCTTGAGCTCCACCACTTTTCCAAAAACGTTTCGCGACTCCACCAGAAGCGTGTATTCACCGGGTGGCAGATAGGGGAAATTGATCGTGTTTTTATTGGACCAGTCGGACCAGCTTTCGGTCATGCCCGTCAGGTTGTACCTGAACTCCACGGCGTCGGGGCTGACAAAATCGGGCTGCACAATTTCGAAGGTCACGGCGCTTTGATCTTCGCTGAAATGAATATGTTCCTTGCGACCGATCTTACGATTGTTGTTGGTGATCGATTTCAGGAACACCGGGAATGGCGTTTGATCCGTGGTAAGCCTCTCGCTGTAAAACTTGTACAGGTCGTTGCTTCCGCTGATCATCCAGAAGTTTCCGGATTTCTGATCCGTAGTGATATAGCGCAGATCAGGGAACAGGTTCAGAAGCTGAAGATTTGTTTGCTTGGTCTCGTGCCCGCTTACATGCCAGCCATGTTCATCTCGGAAAAAGATGTGGCCCTCGCTGGCAAAATATTTCTGGGGTGTTGCAAGTGAGTCGATCCGGGTGACCTTTGCCGATTGTTTGTCGAACATGTAGAACCCACTTCCATTGGCAAACATTATGGAGTTGCCGGCGGGAACGCCGAGCGTTACCTCCACGTCGGGATTGGGAATGTCGATATCGCGTATGGATGCAACACTCTGATTGCTGATACTGAGCTGGTAGATATTGCCAAGACCGCAGATGAACATCTCATCCTCGCTACCTTCGAATATATAGTCTATCTGATCGTCGAGGTCTTCGAGGATGCTGATCTGTTTCCAGCCATCGTTGGATTTTACAAGTGCCTTGATCTCGTTGTCGTACGTTGCAGCAAAGAGAATGTTGTGATGTGAGGACGCATAGATGTACCGAACAGGATCCTCCAGAATGACACGTGACGACAAGCCGCTGACCTCGAAAACGCCACCAAGCCCGGCGGCGATGAGGCTGCCATTAATATCGAGCAGCATGGTGATCTTGGAGTCAGCTCCCTGCACCTTGCGGTAAATATTCTGCGATGCCCTTAATATCTTTTTTGTCTTCTTTTCCCTGCGATTCTTTGATGGCTCCGCCTTGTCGGTAGATTTGCCTTTCGGATTTTCGTCATTTGCTACTTTGGGATCCGATTCCTTGTCGTCTCTATTTCGTTTCCTTCTGAGAAAATTGAAAAGTCCCTTCTTCTTCGACTCCCCTTCCGATTCTACTCCCTTGGTCCCGTCGGTTATTTCGTTCTTTTTGTTGTTTTTTGAAGGAGCTTCTATGTCGACATAATAAACAAGCTCATCGTAGAAATCTTCTTTCTGAAGCTTGTACAGTCCCAGCGATGTCCCTACATAAACAGTGTTGTCCGATGATAAAGCACAAAGCAAATTTCCTTCGAGGCCCTGGTAATAGCTGAAGGATCTCAATGGCATATAGGGCGACACCCGTGTAAAGCCGTAATCATGGGCAACCCATACGTCCTTGTTGTAATCCGTTGCCAGCGCAAACACTTCGTTGTCCGGTAATCCGGTTTCGTAGTTGATGATCTCTTCGGTTATACCTGTTATCGGATTGATGAACATTACTCCACCGCGCAGGGTACCAAGTGCAAGCAGTTGTCTGTTGATCCAGCTGCCGTAAATGACTACGCTTGCATTGGCATACTCCTGGTCCTTGAATGGAACAGGTTTGAGATGTAAGTTCTCGTCACACACAAACAGCTGGTTGTCGGATGTACCGAGGACATAGGTGTTGTCGATGCGGGAAAAGAATACGACCTCCGACTGAAGCGGCAATCGCGATGGAACGAATTTGTCGCCATCCAGTTTGTAGATTCCGGCCTCACCCGTATTTACATACACGGAGCCAAACAGCTCAAACATGGATGTAAAATATCCGGTTGCCGGCGGAGATTTGACGGTGGTGATCTTTTTTGAGCCGGTGTTGTAAATAAACAGCGCGTCTTCGCGCAGGAAATAAATGTTATCCGCTATCACGAAGTTCTGAAATACATCCGTTATGGTAGAATCGGACAGGAAGAACAGATGCTGAAACCCATCGCTGTCGTAAGTGATCTGGCCAAATCCTCTTGCACCTGCCCAGAAAATTTCACCTGCGGCATTCACGTCGAGTGCATAAACAGCGGAGTTACCTTTGAGGATGTCCCAGTTGCGGCCATCGAATTCAAGGATGCCGGACTTGGTCCCGAAGTACATTACGCCACGCTGGTCCTGCACCATGTCAAAGCAGACATTATCAAAGTGATCTTTGCCGGGGGTATAGTTGGAAAGGAAATAATTACCTATCTGCGCAGACGACACAAATGCGGTCAACCACAACACAACAATGATCAATGGCCTCATGACTGGAATTAATAGGGAAATAGTTGGCTAATATCCGATTAAGAAAGCAAAAAAACGTGACTATCAGTGGAATATGTAATAAAATCAACTAATACGACTCCAGTTCATTGCGGAGGTCTTCATTGATTCGATTTGTGTACGGATAACACGATTGCCGGGGTCCGAGAGTTCGGGATCTTCCTGCAATATTTTGGCAGCACAATCTCGTGCCAACTGAATTATTTTGCCATCCTTGCCAATATCGGCAATCAGCAGATCCAACACACCGCTTTGCTGGGTTCCCATTAAATCGCCAGGCCCCCGCAACTTCAGGTCTGTTTCCGCGATCTCAAATCCATTATTTGTCCTGACCATGGTCTCGATTCTCACTTTTGCCTCTTTGCTCAATTTGAAATCGGTCATGAGAATACAATATGATTGCTCCGCACCCCTTCCCACGCGCCCACGCAGCTGATGAAGTTGTGACAGGCCGAAACGTTCTGCGTTTTCAATCACCATTACAGATGCATTCGGAACATCCACGCCAACTTCGATCACAGTTGTAGCGACCATAATATTGGTCTCACCTTTAACGAATCTGCGCATCTCGAAGTCCTTGGCCTCAGGTTTCATTTTTCCGTGAACAATGCTCACAGCCGCATCGGGAAACGCACGGCATATACTTTCATAGCCGTCCATCAGATCCTTGAGGTCCAGCTTTTCCGATTCTTCGATGAGCGGATAAACAACGTACACCTGGCGACCCTCCCTGATCTGCCTCCGGAGAAATTCATTTACCTCGAGTCTGTGAGAATCATATTTATGGATCGTTTTGATCGGCTTTCTTCCTTTCGGCAGCTGGTCAATGACCGACACATCGAGGTCACCATATAACGTCATGGCCAGGGTACGGGGAATCGGGGTCGCCGTCATAACCAGCACATGAGGAATTACGCCGGCGTTCTTCGACCACAGCTTCGATCGCTGTGCCACGCCAAACCGGTGCTGCTCGTCGATAATCGCAAGGCCAAGGTTCTTGAACTGTACCTCTTCTTCGAGTAGCGCATGGGTACCGATCAGGATCTTGAGCTCGCCACTCTGCAAAGCTTCGTGTATAACGTTGCGCTCCGATTTTTTGCTCGAGCCAGAAAGCATGGCGATCGGGATGTTCATCCGGTCGGCATATTTTTTCAGGTTGTTGAAGTGTTGCTGGGTAAGGATCTCCGTCGGTGCCATGAGCACACACTGGGCGTTGCTGCTGATGCCGAGGAGCATACAAATAAAACCGACGATTGTTTTCCCACTGCCCACGTCACCCTGAAGAAGCCGGTTCATTTGCTTTCCCGACCTGAGATCGGCATAGATCTCTTTGATCACTCTCTTCTGTGCATCGGTAAGCTCAAAGGGAAGATGGTTGTTGTAAAACCCGGTGACAAGAGAGGCGTTGTTGAATATTTGTCCCTTGTATTTTTCCTGGCGTACAAGTTTCAGCTTAAGCAAGCGTAGTTGTACGTAGAACAACTCCTCGAACTTGAGACGATGTTGCGCTTTTGCCAGAAGGTCGAATGATTCCGGAAAATGGATATTCAGCAGCGCATTTTTTTTGTCGATCAATCCATATTCGCTTCGGATCGAGGCGGGAAGGGTCTCGCGAATCTTCTCCGTACTAACGGCCAGTAGTTCGCGTTGAAGTTTTGCGATCGTCTTGTTATCGAGGAAGCGCGACTTCAATTTTTCGGTGAGCGGGTAAACGGGTGTTAAACCACGTGATTTATTTTCAGCCGTCGCGGTCAATGGTTCCAGTTCGGGATGGGCTATGTTGAATTTGCTGCCGAAGCGGGCTGGTTTTCCGAACACGATAAACTCGGAACCCGCCTTGATCTTGTCATTTACCCAATTAATCCCCTGAAACCAAACCAGTTCGATCTCTCCTGTGCCATCGGTAAAATGAGCGACAAGTCGTTTCTTTCCTCCGGCACCGATGAGTTCTTTCTTTACTACTTTTCCTTTGATCTGGACAAATGAAAGATCCTCATGCAGTTCGTTTATCGAATAGAATTTTGTCCGGTCTTCGTAGCGAAATGGATAGTGCTGAAGAAGATCAGCGAAGGTAAAGATGTTCAGCTCCTTGTTTAGAAGCGCTGATTTCTGAGGTCCAACCCCTTTTAAGTATTCGATTGCAGTATCGAAAAATCCCGTCATACGGTGAGAATCGCAATATTCAAAAATTAATAACATCAATTTCAGGACACGATTCGTTTTTCTGTTATTTTTGCCATCCCTAGGCCCCACTGGTTACTTTGAAGAATACTCTTGTATCTAGAAATGTATTTTTTATGATGACCGAAGCAAAAACATATAAGGGCATTGAATATATACAGCTCAATGAGCTGCCTGAAGCACAGCGCAATCACCTTGTGCAAACAATAAGCAAAGAACTTTTTATCAAGATCATGATCGACGGCAAGATCGTGAACGAGTGCCTTCAATATAAAGACTATTCCTTCTGGTATAATTCCGTTTACAAAGCATTCCGTGCCAAGCCGGACGGCAAGCCTGTGCCTTCGGTCGGAGTTAACCCGGAGCTCGCGCTTAACGGCTAGTCCCAGATCCCGTTCTCGGGAATAATTTCAAGAACATTGTTTTCAGGATCACGAAAGTAAAAGGATTGCTTTCCGGTGTTCCATGTTACCTCATCGATGATCGTTATGCCTTTGGAAACGATCTCTTTTTTTGCATTGGGATAATCGGAGGCCTTCACCTCAAAAGCAAAATGCTGATTGCCTGTTGCGTAATGTGGAGGCGGAGAGGTTTTTGTTTTTGAGTCATCGGGGTTGAAAAGCAATAACACCGAACTGCCCGCGCGAAAGAAGAGATGTTTGCCAGGCACAAAGCTTATCTCTTCAAGCCCCAGCTTATCGCGATAAAAAGACCTGCACGTTTCAAGGTCATGCACATACAGGCACGTCTCTTTGATTTTAAGAAATTCCATTGCAGAGTTTTTGTTTGAGAACGTTGTAATCAGTCCAGATCTCTTTCAGTATCTGGGCAGCCGGCCTGATCGATTTGATTGCTGCTGCAACCTGACCGATCTCCAGTTCACCTTCGTCAAGATTGCCTTCGAAGATGCCCTGTTTTGCACGACGTTTGCCGAGCAGGTCTTCGAGCTCCTGTTTTGATGCGCCGCGTTGTTCCGCTTCCGAAACCAGGCTGTAGAATTTGTTCTTGATCAATCTCACTGGTGTGATCTGCTTCAGCGTCAGTATCGTGTCACCCTCGTTGGAATCTATGACCTTGTTCTTGAAATTGATGTGAGCTGACGATTCCTGGCTTGCAGCAAATCTGCTTCCGATCTGCACGCCATCTGCACCGAGCACTTCGGCAGCGAGCATCGCACGTGCGTCGGCTATCCCCCCGGCGGCGATCAATGGTACGGTTATGGCGTCTTTTACCAGGGGGATCAGTACCATGGTTGTTGTTTCTTCGCGACCGTTGTGCCCACCTGCTTCGAATCCTTCCGCTACTACGGCGTCAACTCCCGCCTGCTCGGCCTTGCGTGCAAACTTGACGCTCGACACCACATGCACAACCGTAATACCCTGGTCCTTCAGCATCTTTGTCCATGTAGAAGGATTTCCCGCGGATGTAAAAACGATCTTCACTTTTTCTTCGATCAGGATGCGCATCACTTTGTCGATATCCGGATATAACAGCGGTACGTTGACACCAAAAGGTTTAGCCGTAGCGGCACTGCACTTGTGTATATGTTCGCGAAGTGTTTCAGGATACATCGAACCTGCACCGATCAGTCCAAGGCCGCCGGCATTGCTAACTGCGGATGCGAGTCGCCAGCCGCTGCACCAAACCATGCCCGCCTGAACGATAGGATATTGAATAGAAAAGAGCGAAGTGATTCTGTTCTGCATTAAAAAGTGATCTGTTGGTTTTATGACTTTAAATTCAAAAATCCGAGGAGATGATAAAAAAATTTTTAGCGTATTGAGTTGTCCACAAAGAATTGATTTATAAATGCTGTTTCAAACAGTTGAATATCAATCAATTAAACGTCCGCTTTGCAGCGGTGTGGATAACTTGGTTTTTTTGTGGATATCTTTTGAATCCGATTTTTACTCGCCTGAAAATCAGAAAATAATGGCGTTTTTCCGTCTGCCACCCCGTTTAAAACTTTTAACTACCAAAAAAGAAGTATCGTTTTTGCTTCATGATTTTCCGGAATACTTTTAATCGTCTTTGATACACATGGTAAAAAAACTTCTGACAATCGGGATCATTTTTGCAGTCCCTGTTCTCCTGAACGCCCAGGTCAAGCCGCAGATGATCAAGCTTGGTCGCCTGGAGCAGGCAATTAACGGGAGGTCTGACACCGTTCACGTCTTCAACTTCTGGGCTACATGGTGTGCGCCATGCGTAAAAGAGCTGCCACTGTTTGAAAAACTCAATCAACAGACCGACCAGCATGTGAAAGTAACGTTGGTAAGCATGGACCTGAGTCTCGATCCAAACTCCGAAAAGGTTTATAAGTTTGTAACACGCAAGAATATCGTTTCACGCGTCTGGATCCTCGACGAGAAAGACCCGAATACCTATATCGATAAGATCGACCCGAGTTGGTCCGGTGCCCTACCCGCGACACTTGTCGTCAATACAGTGACGGGTAAGCGGAAATTTATAGAGGGTGAGTTGACCGAAGAGAAATTGAATGCGTTGATATCCGAAATCCAATAATTAATTATACTCTGTTATGAAAGTTCTAAAAACAACATTGCTTGCGGCCACCCTGTTTTTGTCCCTGGCAGCGCTAACCTCTGCGAACTACGGTCCCGGTGATACAGTTGCTGATTTCAAGTTGAAAAACGTTGATGGCAAGTTCGTTTCATTGTCCGACTTCAAAGATGCGAAGGGAGTGATCATCATTTTCGATTGCAACACCTGCCCATTCTCCAAAGCCTATAACGAACGTATACTTGCGCTTGACGGCAAATATTCAGGTAAGGGATTTCCGGTTGTAGCGATCAACTCAAACGACCCGGCCGTTTCTCCCGGCGACTCCTATGAGGAAATGGTAGCCCACGCAAAGTCAAAGGGATACAAGTTCCCCTATCTGTTTGATGAAACACAGGAAGTAGCGAAGGCATTTGGTGCAACAAACACGCCTCACGTGTTCGTCCTGAAGAAAGATGGAAATAAGTTTTCTGTAGCTTATACCGGAGCGATCGACAACAATGCAAGAGATGCGGCCGAAGCAAACAAGAAATATGTGGAAGAGGCGGTGGAATCGCTTATGGCGGGGAAAAAAGTTGACAACAACAAAACGAAAGCTATCGGCTGTACCATCAAGTGGAAAAGCTGATCAAATACCGGAAGAATACATTTCCCGGAGGCTCCGATTAGATTCGGAGCCTTTCTTTTTTAGTTCGAAAAATACTTAAGTCCGAGAATAGACCCGATCAGCAGGAACAGGAAGAACATTCTCGCGAAGTCCGAAGGCTCCCGGAAGAGAAAAATACCCACAAGCGCGGTCCCCGCAGCCCCAATCCCGGTCCAGACGGCATAAGCGGTACCCATGGGAATAGTCTGTATGGCCTTGTTCAGGAAATAAAAGCTCAGTGTTATACTAATGCCGAACAAGATGCTCCAGAAGCGATTGCTGAAATTCTCTGAAAGTTTCAGTGAAGTTGTAAAACCCACCTCGAACAAACCGGCAACAACCAGATATATCCACGACATGGCACAAGTGTTTGTTAGTTACTGATGATTTTCTTCTCCGCGAGTTATTCACATTCCTTTTTAATTGCAAACGTATATTTTTGTAGTTTGCCCAATCATGGGGTTGATCAATTCTATAGTGACCTGGGTAATGAAGAAGCGGATCCATCAGATCGAGCTATTCATGAAGTATCCCCACGATGTGCAGGACGAGCTTTTTAGCAAGCTGATCAATGAGGCTCATCTCACGGAGTTCGGGCTCCAGTATGGTTTTTCCGATATCACGTCCTATGAGCAGTTCCGCGAGCGGGTGCCTGTTCACTCCTATGAGCAGATGTTCCCGTACATCCAGCGCCTGATGCGCGGTGAGCAGAACATCCTCTGGCCTTCTGAAATAAAGTGTTTCTCGAAATCCTCCGGCACGACCAGTCACCGGTCAAAGTTTATTCCCGTCTCGCAGGAGGCGTTGGAGGAATGTCATTTCAAGGGAGGAAAAGACCTTATTTCGATTTACGTCAACAATTATCCGGATACCCACCTTTTCGATGGCAAGGGTCTCGCGGTTGGCGGAAGTCATCAGATCAATGAATATGACTCCAGCGCGTCGTCTTTTTACGGCGATGTGTCGGCCGTGATCATGCAGAACCTCCCGCCGTGGGCGCAGTTCATTCGCACACCGAGCCTGGAAACCGCACTGATGTCTAATTGGGAGGAGAAGATCGAGAAAATGGCACACGAGACGGCTTCGGTGAATGTTACCAACATTGCCGGCGTTCCGACCTGGACGGTGCTGCTCATACAAAAGATCGTTGAGCTTGAGGGAAAGAAAAATATTCTCGAGGTCTGGCCAAACCTGGAATGCTTCTTCCATGGGGCCGTCGCCTTCAAGCCGTACCGCAACCTTTTTGAAACATTGATCCCGAAAAGCGACATGCGCTATTGGGAAACCTACAATGCGAGCGAAGGCTTTTTTGGCATTCAGGATCAGAAAGATTCCGAAGAAATGTTGCTAATGCTCGACTATGGAATTTTCTACGAATTCATTCCGGTCGATGATGCCGGAGAGGAAAACCCGAAAGCGGTTCCCATTCACGAGGTGGAGGTCGGTAAGAATTATGCCATGCTGATCACGACGAATGCCGGCCTGTGGCGTTATAACATTGGCGATACGGTCAAGTTCACAAGCAAGGTCCCCTATCGCATCAGGATCTCGGGAAGGACAAAACATTTTATCAACGCATTCGGCGAAGAGGTAATTATCGAGAATGCGGAAGCTGCGATTACTGAGGCCTGCCGTCAAACCAACAGCATCATCGACAATTTTACTGCCGGGCCGGTCTTTCTTGAAAAGGGAAAGCGTGGCGGGCACGAGTGGATCATCGAGTTCAAGGTCGCTCCCGATAATCTGGAAACGTTCAAACGAATTTTGGACAACACACTCCGTGAAGTCAACTCCGACTACGACGCGAAACGAAAACATGACCTGGCGCTCGTTCCTCCTTCGATCCATAGCGTGCCCCAGGGGACATTTTACAACTGGATGAAGAGGCGCGGAAAGCTTGGCGGACAGAATAAAGTGCCCAGGCTTTTTAATTCACGTGAGTATGTGGATGATATTCTGAAGATGATGCGAGAGGCATAAAGTTTCAGATTGCAATTTGACCCTGCGTACCTCTGCGTCCCGGCGCCCCCGCGGTGAAAAATTCCGAGGCGCGAACGATCTCCTGCCCACTCACTCTCGCCGGCACATAAACAAAAAGCCACCGTACGAATGGTGGCTAGTTGTCCTCTCCAATAAAATATCGTTATTGATTTAATAGCTTGTCGAAAGTGTTGGTAGCAACGAAGTGGTAGTTTGGTCTTGCTTTCTCATATATTGCTTTGGCCCTTCGCTTTCCCTCCGGCGTTTTTATCAGCTCGTTGTATATAGGGCTCAAAAATTTTCTTCGTCCTGTGTTGATGAGAAATGATTCGACCTTTGCGTTCATCTTCTCATACTTGTTCCGGATTGCTACTACTCCCCATGCAGATATGATCTCTGAATTTCCGGACTGCGTAAAGTTACCAAAATTATCTACAGTTTGCATCTCTTGCGGTGATAAAGTGTCCGGAAGATTTTTAATAAAGTGTAACCACTCATGCGTGCTCCAATTTTTTGCGCGCTCTTTGTTCAATGGTTGCTCGGCTTTCCATGCGGCGATCACTTCATCTACTTTTTTGAAGCGTGATGAATTCGGGACCGGACAATCTTTCGGCAATCCCTCGGCGAAGATCCATTCGTTAAACCTTTTATCGTCGAGCTCAATACCGAAGTTACTTTGGTAATACTGCCTGATGTAGCGGATGAACCCATCGGTGTCCATCGATTTGAAGGCATTTGTGGTAAAGTAGTCCTTCAGGAATTTGTCGAACTTTTCGCGGCCATGTTTTTCTTCGATGCCGCGCAGGAAGAAATATCCCTTGTTGTAGGCGATGTCGGTAACGCCATCATCTGGGTTACGTCCTTCGAGTGAGAGTTTCAATTTTGTGTCTGCGTTGAGTCCGGCCTCATTGAGTGATTTGATCTCGTCTTTCAGGTCCTGCAGGTTGAGGGATGCCAGCATTTCAGAATAATCCGATCCATATAATTTTTCCATGATCCGCGTTTCGAAATACACGGTAAAGCCTTCATTCAGCCAGAAGTCGTTCCAGGTCGCGTTGGTCACCAGGTTTCCCGACCAGCTATGCGCGAGCTCGTGCGCGATCAGCGATGTGAGGGACCGGTCGCCTGCCAGGATCGTCGGTGTTGCGAATGTCACGCGGGGGTTCTCCATGCCGCCGAACGGGAAGCTGGGCGGCAGGAC
>CBHTUB010000144.1:0-12292 GCA_966095595.1 uncultured Chryseosolibacter sp.
AAGTGACAAATTTTTTCGTTCATCGACATGTCTGAACTCGCGTTGATATCCGTTTCTCAACTCGGTATAGTTCAGATCGCCACTTGCATACGCAGCGCCGACAACTCTGCTGTCGAAAATAGCCATTACTTTATCAATGTCCTTATTTCGGTAAGCATTGAGCCAGTCATTGTAGATATTCGCGATTTGGATGGAATCCCGCGCGGGAAAATGATTTTTACTTTGTGCAAAACTGTTGATCGGCAGGATTACAAGAAAGATGTACAGTAGGGGTTGGTTTGGGGTCATCGTATGGATGTTCAAATTCAAAAAGAAGACGTTCAGACCCAGCGATTTAAAGGGCCGTCGTAAGTTGATCATTCCATTTCAGGTGTGATGTAAAATATTTTACAGTATCAGCATTTTTAACTTATCGGGACACTGCATTCGTTCCGGAGACTTTCGTTGTTGCGTGCGACCAGAGCTTTACTTCCCGGGCAGTTCTTTGAAAGACGTCTTCGTGTCATCAATCCGACACTTAATGAACTGCACATGTGACTACTTCACGGGCTTTCTTTTTTACTAAACAAAAATCATTTGAACCAAACCAAAAAAAACGCCACTATGAAAGAGAAGAATTCCAGAGACATGATTTATCCGCTGATCGTTGCTGCGGTTAGATCGTTGACAGCCAATAGGGCTGTGGTTACAATATTAATTTTGCTCACATTCACTTCGATAGAATCATTTGGTCAGTTGTCCTATTCGGTAATATGGCAGAGTTCTTCCGGTGTAACTCAAAACGCTGGTGCGTTGACCAAGACCGTTTCTACAGGCTGGGGTAATGCGGGAGCGAATTCGTCCAATCTGTTGCGTCCGGCACAGGATGGGTGGCTGGAGTTTCAAGTATCCAATACATCGAGTCGCTTTGCCGTAGGTTTTTCCACGAACATAGGCAGCTATGGATATCAGGACATTAACTACGGAATAAACCCTAACGAGGCAGGTCAGTTTCAAATTTTGGAGTCCGGGTCTTTATTGCCGATCGGTGCTTATCAATCCGGAGATGTTTTTCGAATCGCTCGCGAAGGCGGCCAGGTAAAATACTATCAAAATGGAACGCTGATCAGAACGACAACGGCCAGCACGGACATTCAGATGATCGTGAAGGCTGTCATCTATTCAGGGCAAAGTCCGGCTGTAGTCAGTTCGTTTGCACCACTTCCTGCAGAGACCGATCCTGTGTGGACGAACGACAAGGGCAGTTACTACACGCGTGCAAGTCTCAATGCGTCCGGGCAATCACAGGTACACTGGGGTAACCTGACCAACATTCCTGCGGCTCTATCCGACGGCGACAACCAGACTTTGTCGGTGGCGGGCAACCAACTTTCCATTTCGGGCGGAAACAGCGTGGCTCTTCCTGCGTGGGCATTGGGTGGCAATACAGGCGTAAACCCTGCGACTGATTTTATAGGTACTTTGGATAGTAAAGACCTCGTGTTCAAGCGCGCAAATGTCGAGGCGGGACGGCTCGGGGCAAGTAATACATCGTTTGGCGTTGGCGCTCTGAAAAACAACGGGACCGGTACTTTAAATACGGCAGTAGGAACGGAGTCATTATACTCGAATGTGGACGGTCTTTACAATACAGCCATAGGAAATCACGCTCTGTACTACAATACATCGGGATCGCAGAATACTGCCACTGGTAACGAGGCGCTTTCGTCAAACAGGACCGGCGCCCAAAACACGGCGACTGGTGTTGATGCTCTCCGAAGAAATGTGAGTGGCTCATGGAACACTGCCAGTGGCGCCAGGGCCCTTCTGGAGAACACCACCGGAGAGCAGAATACAGCGAATGGATTTGAGTCGCTCGCGGTCAATACCACGGGAAGCACCAACACGGCACTTGGAAGTTTATCGTTACGAAGCAATACGTCGGGGAGTCACAATACGGCAACAGGCCACACAGCACTGCTGTCGAACACCATCGGCGAGTATAACACCGCCAATGGATATGAATCTTTATCGAGCAACACCTCGGGAGACTTCAACACGGCAATGGGAGCCGGATCATTGTATTCAAATACTGAAGGGGTGTACAACACTGCCACCGGCAACCAGGCACTCTTTTTAAATACGACCGGATCGCAGAATACAGCCACCGGGAATGCAGCGTTGTCATCCAATACCATTGGTTCACAGAATACGGCAACTGGCGTTGATGCCCTTCGAAACAACTCAACCGGGTCCTGGAACGTGGCGAGCGGAACGCGCGCGCTTGCCGAGAATACTACCGGTGATGGGAATACGGCCAATGGATATTCATCTCTTCTCCTTAATACCACGGGCAGTCTCAACACCGCGATGGGGATGCAATCACTCACCAGCAATACAAGCGGGACGTCGAACACGGCAAGTGGTTATAGAGCACTCTACCTGAACACGACAGGAGATTGGAATACAGCCACGGGCGGTTCGGCCTTACTTTCAAATACTATTGGAACGTACAACACGGCTAATGGAGCCAATAGCCTTTACTCGAATACCACGGGGAGCAGGAATACGGCTATGGGTGCTGACGCTCTCAAGTCGAATTCATCGGGCAGCTACAACACCGCATCAGGTAACGGCTCACTGTGGGCCAACACCACGGGTGACTATAACACAGCCACAGGACATGATGCGCTGCGCAACAATACAACCGGTTCCGAGAATGTAGCCAACGGATCTCTGGCGCTATACAGCAATTCATCAGGGATCGGCAACACTGCCAATGGAAACCGATCACTCTTTAGTAATACAACAGGTAAAAACAATACGGCGAATGGCAACGACGCGCTTTATAGAAACACTACAGGCTCCGACAACGTAGCGAACGGAACGCTTGCACTTTATAATAATACGTTCGGAACGCAGAACACCGCCAACGGTATAGCATCTTTATACTCGAACACCACCGGGTACGAAAATATCGCTACCGGAAACAGGGCGTTATTCGCCAATTCATACGGGTCGCGCAACTCGGCCAGCGGATCGTATGCGCTTTACAATAATACTACAGGATACGGCAATACGGCAGTAGGTTATGCCGCTCTCCTCGAGAACGTAAGTGGAAATTTTAATACTTCGGTAGGTTTCGGTTCGGGCTCAACGTGGTACAACTCCGCTATATTGACGAATATCACAACCATCGGTTATAACGCGGTGGCTACTGCGAGCAATCAGGTTCGCCTGGGGAACACGGATGTTCTCAGCATCGGTGGATACCAAAGCTGGTCGACGTTGTCTGATGGACGCTTTAAGAAAAATATAGAGGAAAACGTTCCGGGGCTGGAGTTCATTGAAAACCTGAGACCTGTCAGCTATGAAATAGACAAGCAGAAGCTCAACACGTTTTTGGGTATAGATGACAAGAATACATCGATAGCACAGCTCAGCTCGGCGCAGAATCAGAGTGGTCAACAATCAGCAACTGTATCAACGCCGGACAACGCCGGGGCCAGGCAGAAGCCTTCGAGGGTTATAGGATTTGTAGCACAAGAAGTGGCGAGACTGGTTGAAGATAAGGGTTACGAATTCCCGGGTGTCGAGAAGCCCGTTAACGAGGAACAGGACCACTACAGTATTCGCTACGCGGATTTCGTCGTTCCGCTTACAAAAGCTATTCAGGAACTGAGTGCTATTGTAAAAGACCAGCAGAAAGAGATCGACGAACTGAAGCATCAGCTTGCCGGAAACCAAAATAATCCTGTGATCAATGATTTGGGTCATGGGGATGACGAGACGCTTCGGAAAAATGGTTTTGAGCTGCATCAGAACACGCCAAATCCGTTCAGCCAATCCACGAAAATTGCAGTGGTACTCCCGGATAATGTAAGGGCCGCAAGTATTGTACTTTATGACTTGCAGGGTAAAGAGCTCAGGACATATGCACTCGAACGCAGGGGGAGCACATCCATAGAGATCGGAGCGGGTGAAATGCAACCCGGCTTGTATATCTATGCACTGATCGCGGATGGACAGTTAATTGCGTCAAAAAGGATGCTCGTGATAAAATAATTTTCCTGAACAAGCTTCGCTGAGGTGTTACATAAACGGGAACGGGTGGTCCGCCAGGGCTATCCGTTTCTTTTTAAGTGGGGCAGGTGCCGGTCCTTTACCGGAGATTCCTGTTGTCAGGGTCGTTCATGGTTTAAAATTTCTATGGGATTACGCATCGCCGCTTTTACGGTGTGGAAGAATATTGTTGCCAGTGAGACGACAATCAGCAGAGAAATGGGAAGAAGGAATGACCATATCGTCAATTCGACACGAAAGGCGTATTGGCTTAGGAAACTGCTTGCAAGGTAAAAAGAGATCGGAGAGAATATCAGGATTGCGCCGGCGACGGGCTTCGAGAGATCTCCGAGCAGCATGGTAATAATGACGCCCGTGTTAGCACCATGAATTTTACGGATGCCGAGTTCAAGCGTTCGCTTTTGAATAGAGAATAACGCCAGACCGAGCAATCCCATGCAGCCGATAAAAATTGACAGTATCATGAAGTACAACGATAGCTTACCTATCACCGACTCACTCCTGTAATGGGAATCGTAAGTTTTATTCACGAATCCATAGTCGAAAGGATAGTCAGGTTCGAATTTATTGTATGCTTTTTTCAGGGAGGAAACAGCTTGCTGGGTTTTTTCCGGTTGATAGCGAACAAACACACCCCACAGGTCCTGGGTTCTCAATGAGAAGATCATGGGCTCGATCGCTTCGTGCAGACTGGTATTGTGAAAATCTTTTATGACGCCGATAACATAACCCTCTTTGTTCAGAAACCTGATTCGCTGGCCGACCGGATCCGTGAACCCCATACGTTTTGCCGCTTCCTGGGTTAAGATAAAAGAGGAAGAGTCGGTCGGGTGCTCGCGGGAAAAATTTCTTCCGGCGAGAATGGTGAATTGAAAGCCAGGAATGTAATCATAGTCGCACAGCATTATTTGAAACAGCATCTCGTTGTCGGCCTTGCCGTCCCAATCCGCATCGGCGCTGCCATTTACCTCGAATGGCGTGGTATGCCCACGCGCAACATTCCTGATGGATGGATCCTGCAGAACCTCGTTTCTGAAGCTGTCGAAGCTTCGCTCGATTCCGGGGGTGGCACTGAAGTATATGATATTGTTTTTATCGAAGCCGGGATTTTTTTTGCTGATATATTCTATCTGTGCGTGGATGACCAATGTGAGCACAATAAGTGTGAGCGACACTCCGAATTGAAAAATCACCAGACCGCCACGAAATGTCCTGGCGCCATGGGCTGTTTTGAAATGACCTTTCACGATCTGAGCCGGGCGGATCGACGAAAGAAAGATTGCCGGATAAATGCCGGCGATCGTTCCGCCTATGATCATGACTGCTATCAATATTCTGATAAAGCCCGCGTTGCCTACGGTTTGTATTTCCTTTGAGGTTATTTCATTAAGGTACGGAAGTAGAATGACGATCAGCACAACAGAGAGACATAATGAGATGACGAGGAGGAGGAATGCTTCGATCAGAAATTGTTTGACCAGAGACGATCGGGATGCACCGATTGTTTTGCGGACACCGATTTCCTTCAGGCGATTAGAGGCATAAGCTGTTGTGATGTTGATGAAATTGATACATGCGACCGCCAGAATGAATAATGCAATCGCAGAAAAAGCCACAACGTAAACCAACCTGCCTTCCACCTGCTTGCCATCTTCAAAGTTTGCGCGTAATCGCCAGTCCGTCATCGGGAACAGGAATAAGTCTACGGACGACTCCCTAACATGTTCTTTTACCATCTTACCGATTTTTTCCGCAGCGACTTCAAACGCACCTTCGCGCAGCTTGACGTAAGTGTAGATCGTGTTGCTGTTCCAGTCGCTTATCTCGGCTATTTCGCGTGCATGAATTGCGAATGGTAAAACAAAGTCGAATTGGAGGGTCGAGTTTTTTGGAATATCCTGAAATACCGCTGTTACCCTGACTTCATACTTATTGTCAACCAGAATGGTGTTTCCAACGGCGTCTCCCTTTGGAAAGTATTTGTCAGCCACTGTTTTTGACAGTGCGACGGAGTAACTGTCGGGCAGGGGTAGATGTTTACTTCCCTCGAGAATGCGAAAGCTGAATACCTGGAAGAATGTCGAGTCTGCGTAAAGTCCTTGCTGAAAAAATGATTTATTCCCGTGTTTCAGCAATGTGCTGTAATTTCCCCAACTGGTGCGACACGAAAGTTCCACTTCTGCCAGATGGGTCGTCAGTGCTTCAGCGAGGGGCCCGGGCGTGACGTCGTATGTATAAATGTTTCCGTTGTCATAGGTTTGATTTTCCATCACCTTAAAGATCCTGCTGCTGTCGGCATGGAAGCGATCGAAACTTATCTCATCGAGCACCCAGAGCATTATTAAGAGGCACCCTGTCAACCCCACTACTAAACTGATCATATTGATGACCGAGTATTCAGGTTTTTTTAATACGATGCGTAAGGCATATTTCAGATCATGATAAAGCATGGGAGGTAATTCCGTAATAATTCTTTTTTTACTGACCATCACATTTCCGGTGTCGGTCACCGGTGTAGTCTGAGGTTTTCTTTCTTGAATATTTTTTCGATGTCAAGTTTTTTTTGCCTGCGTTTCCATTGTTATTTATTCAAAGAGAGCGTTGGACAGTAATACATTCCGAAAGTAATCGCTTGTTTCTGTATACGATCTGAATCCGTATGCGTAGTGTAAACTCGCTTGTGGGTGCCGAACAGTCGTCCCTACCTCGCCGGTATTACGTCGGTGCGTATAGGCGACCAGTGCTTTGTCGGTGACTTTGCAAGTCTACCGTATGGCTTGCTGTGTTGTCCTTCTGAACGGCGCACCGTATAGGTATAAAACATCCCGATGTCCGCGTATACAAGGTTGAGAATCATTTCTACGATGCATAGGGCTCTACGAGATCATGCGACTTTCTTACATGGAAATTCCCTGGGCGCTTGTTGGAAGGGCGGAGATCAGGTAGATCAGAATGTAGATCAAAAGGCAGATAAAAAGCTGGATCACGCGCATACTGTATTTTTTTAAAGTGTTACTATTGGTGTTTGCTTGTTAACAGACTGAATCGTTTGAATAGCCGATACTCAAGAATGCATGATAGATTCCCGGCCGCAGCTGGCTGATGTAAAAGTAATTGTTGAGTTGAGGAGCATTCGGAGTCTGCGTCTCTCACCCCACGAAGTTTCGGTCAAGCTTCGAAAAACCATCATTATAAAATAAAACTGATTATTGATCACAACCGGTGTATAGTGCCGGCGGACATGAGCAATTTTTAATGATGTGCTGAACGGGGTGAGTAAAAGTGATTTCCCGGCGCACTTGTTGGTGTGTGATAGATACTTCATAGTTTAAAATTGTGGCCGCAAATGCTGCCAGGTCGATGACCTTAAACTATTGAAGGCTCTATCGGGTAAATGACTCATTTGCTACAACGCCCTGGTCTCTTCGGCGTTATTCGTGTCGCATGTAAGTATTTTGCAACAAGTAAACGAAATCAGGATGGTATGGACCTCAGCGGTGTCTCTTATTCTGTTTTACAGCATCCAAACGGAAGATCTTATAAGATCCTCGTTCGGAGCGCGGGATGTGGATCTGAGAGATGGTAAAGTATAAATTGCCTTTGCTATCCATGGCGAAGGTGTCGGGCCATTTGATAGCCTCTCCGGAGATTACTTCCTCAAGAGTTCCGTCCGGCCGTGCGACGCTGATCGCATTCAGCTCCAGGCTACTCAAAAAAAGATTTCCGTCCCTGCAGAAGAAGATGCCATCATTTGCTCCGGACGTGGCAAACTTTTCAACGAATTGTCCCCGTCGGGCCTCGGGAATGCGATCGTCCAGCAGTGCATCGGTTTTGATCCTATAGATATTCTCTCCCATCAATGCACAGTAGTATAAATAGTCATTCTTCCGGTCGAGTTCGATGCCGTCGGAGTGAACGGGATGTTTGCGAACGCGTCCTTCCACAACGATCTCGCTTCGCTCGGTAAGCGTGGAAGGGTGAGCGCCTAAAACGCGCTTTGAGATGGCCGTTTTCAGATCCAGCACTACTATACCGCCGAGTCCGGAATCTGTCAGATAGACTACTCCTTTTTTTCTGTCGATCCTGAAATCGTTGAGATAACTATTGCCATGGACAACTGTGTTCGGGAAAGCATATTCCTTCAAAAGTTTTCTCTTGCCGATATCGAATACATAGAGATGTGCGTTGGTAGATGAGTCCGTTTCAAGGTCATAGCCGGTATCGAGGACCCATAGAGCATCATGATCGTCGATTGCTATACTCTGGACGCATACGAACGCCTTTGCGGGTACATCTTTCGACCAGTTATTCCAACTGTCATTGGGAAATGGTTTAACAACTCCATCGATGATCTCTCCCACCGAGACTGGTGTTTCCTTCGACCATCTTGGAAAATTTACGAACATCCTGTCCCTCCGGGATATTGCCAGGCCTGTCCACTGGTATTCACTGGTGGCGACAGATCTTAAAATCGGTTCAAAACCCTGAGCGGTGATTTTATGATTCGCCGAAAAAAACAATAGCGTACAAAACGACACAATACGAAATGCGTTTGTCATAATCATAGTTTTTTATTTAGTGATTTGGATGGCATTGCACGCATTTTCCTTCTGGAGTGAATACGTCGTGATCCTGATCATTTCTTTGTGGAAATGAGGTCGGAACCTTAAAGATGAAGTGTATGACTTTGCCGTTCAGTGAGTATTGTTTGAACATATGATTTCTGAGATGAACCAGGTCTCGTTATGATTGACACTAAAAATTGTGACAACCCAATTTGCCGCCCGACAAAAACCTGCGAGGTATGTTGTCGACGGAAAAATGCATGTCGGGTTTTCTGCTACGTCATAAATGATCCAGGATCTCGGCAATGGTGGCACGTTTCCTATAGTTGGGCTCAAAGTATTTGTAAGTTATTTTTCCTTCAGCGCCGATAATGTATACTGCTGGTACAGGAAGGTTCGGTCCGTTTGTCTGGCCGTTGATGATGTCGAAGTTGAGGTCATATTTTTTGTATACCTCGATGTTCTTGTCGTCAAGTCTGAAGCTCACGTCATAACTCTTCATAATTGACAATCCCTGGTCGTGTATGATGGGGAACGATGCCTGTGTTTTTTCAATCGTCTTTGAAATATATTCAGGCGTTTCCGGAGTGACGGCAATGACCGATGCACCTTTCGATTTTATGAGCGTCAATGAGTCTTCGAAGGTCATCAGGTGTTTATTGCAATAGGGGCACCATTCACCGCGGTAGAACACCAGTACGACAGGGCCGCTTTTGAGCAAGCTCTTCAGGTGAACGGTGTTTTTATTTTGATCTTTCGCTTTGAAGTCAGGGGCGATTTCGCCCAGGGCTAAACCTGTCGGACCTTCTTGAGCAGATAATTTGGAAACGACACAGGAGAGTGCGAATGAGATGAGAAGAAGAGTTTTGGTCATTGTAGAATTGTTTCTGCGAATAAAGGCAGGTTGGAGATGGATTGATGTCGTGGGGGCGTCATTCACGATTAAAAAATGAATGCTGTCGTGTTTGCGACAAATTGATTTTGCCAGCGGTGTTTCCTTTGCAAATCATCAGCAAAAGGGTTGTTGGTGTGCCAACTGGGAATTGCTGGCAATACGATGACGTTTCAGACGGGGAGTCATCGTATTGTCGGCGTCTATCGTCTATTCATCTTAATCACGTGCGTATGCGTACATTCATGCTGATAAGTATCCTGATCCTCTCGGGATGCACGACTGATCATAACAAAGTATACACCACCAGGAATGGTGCGATCGACGGATACGATGTCGTTGCTTTTTTCACTGACAACAAACCGGTTAAAGGCGTGAGTCAATTTTCGTGCGTCTATCAGGGAAGTAACTGGTACTTTTCAGATAAGCACCATTTGAATATGTTTTTGAATGATCCACAGAAGTACGCTCCGGCTTTTGGTGGATATTGTGCGTATGGCGTTGCTGAAGGGAAACGAAATCCCGGCAATCAGAATGCTTGGTCGATCGTCAACGGCAAGTTATACCTCAACTACAATCAGGAATTGAAGAATCAGTGGTACAAACGCCGGCAAGAGTTCATCAGGCAAGCGGAGAGGAATTGGCAAGAGATGGATTCTATTAGGGAAAGTAAATAGGCGAATACTGAAATGGTCAAATCCGCGGTTGACGCTGAAGGGGATGAGGTTGGACTATGGATTTTGAAGGTTGTTTCCCATTTTACTCGAAATCAATTAAAGGAAGGGACATCGGCATTCATTGAGGGCCTTTTGCTTTGCGGATACTTTCCTGCTGTCGGTATTATCGTATATGAAAGATCGAAAGGATATGAGCTAAAATTTTTCTATCGCAGATCTGTCACGGCGATTGCGCAGATAACGTGCCATACGGATCAGGTAGATGTAGATTCAAGGAATTTTGTCGAAATATTTCATAAAAGCCCCATTGGTGAAATCTGCCGTGACCATGGCATTATCTCATATTTTCCACTGTCCGTGCCTGAGGGCGGTCCTGGGTATGTAATCGGTTTTTGCAATGACGTTAAGATGAGTCGACTCCAGCTGAATGTTTTACACGTATTCACGCTGGTGGCGTTATTTGGCACGCTGCAAAATGTGGATGCAGACTATTTCAACATTGACGAACCGAAAGAAATGTCCGGAGGTTCCTTGCAAGTACCTGAAAGGCAAGACCGAAAGTCATTGGCAGGTATCGTCAGTCGCAGCGATGCTTTCAACAAAGTCCTTGAAAAGGTCGAGTTGGTCGCGCCGACGGATGCAACGGTACTGATCACCGGTGAGTCGGGAACAGGAAAGGAATTGATCGCACGTGCTGTTCAGCAGTGGAGCAGGCGGAGTGATCAGCCATGGATAAAGCTTAACTGCGCTGCGTTGCCGCCGTCGCTCATCGAGAGCGAACTTTTCGGTCATGAGAAAGGTGCATTTACCGGGGCCACAGCCCAAAAGAAGGGGAGGTTTGAAATCGCTCATCAGGGCACGATTTTCCTGGACGAGATCGGCGAACTACCATTGGATCTGCAAACGAAGTTACTGAGGGTTCTACAGGAGGGCGAGTTCGAGCGCGTGGGCGGAACGAAGACAGTTGTCGTTGATGTTCGGATCGTCGCTGCGACGAATAGGGATCTCCGCGATCTTATCGAAAGAAAGTTATTCCGGGAGGATCTTTTTTACAGATTGAACGTATTCCCGATCCATTCTCCACCATTGAAAGAACGTGTGGAGGACATTCCATTTTTGGTGGATCATTTTATAAAGAAGTATAATCAAAGGTTCAATAAATATGTGACTTCTGTTCCCACAACAGCCATGGAGGCGCTCGAGCTGTACCACTGGCCGGGAAACGTGCGTGAACTCGAGAATGTAATTGAGCGTGCTTTGATCTCTTCGTCTTCGTCTGAATTGGATTTGACGGATTGGGTCGGCGCGCGGACACGATCCCTTGCCGGGAAACCGGAGAAAAAGACGTTACAGCAAGTCGAGGTTGAATACATCACGTCGGTGTTGAGGGAAGCAAATTGGCGGATCCGGGGCAAGGGAGGGGCAGCGTCCATACTTGACATCAAGCCAACGACACTGGAGGCCCGTATCAGGAAACTAGGAATCAGAAAGAAGATCTCATAATATACCTTACAGATTTGTCATCCATCTGTCAAACCGTTAAGATCACAATTGCCACTTTGTTAGAGTATATGTTCGACTTTTCTATCAGGCGTAATTGGGTGATATCTGCAGCGATGCATATTGCGGCGCACCTCCTGATAGTGCCGGTATTTAGTCAGTCGAGAGACTCGGCTGTGATCCTCGACTCTTTGGAGTATAAGCTGCGTGTGAGTAGTAGCTCCGAAGATAGTGTGAATGCATTGAACCGGAGTACTGCACTGTTGAATCAGAATGGTTTCACTATAGGCAAGCAATATGCGGAAAAGGCATTGAGGATCGCAAAGAGAGTTGAATTTACCAAAGGCATTGCCGACGCGTATGCTACGCTTGCCTGGATAGCGGTCTATTTGGAAAATGACATGGTTGCCGGCCAGGAGTATTATCAAAAGGCGGCGTTGGCTTATGAGGAGTGTAGGGATTTCAATGAGTATGGGAGGATCCTGATTTCATTAAGCTCGTTAAATCTTCAGGCAAACCGGCCCGAGACTGCGCTCGAATATGCCCTGGAAGCGGTCGAGGTTCTCGAGACCAACCGCGACTATTCAAACGGAGGA
>CBHTUB010000145.1:0-12267 GCA_966095595.1 uncultured Chryseosolibacter sp.
TTTAGCTCGGTGACCAGCTCGTGGCTCAGTGCGTTACGTTTTTCCGGTCTGTTGAGGGTAATATACGCGACGCGATCCTTCAGGGTGTATAGTATGTATCTCATGATTCGTCCCTCAAAAATATCTGAAAAGCGCCATCATGAAGAACGGAATGAATCGGAACATCGGATTTATTTTTCTCCAGCAGGCGTCCAACGTAAAAATGTGAATTACTGCTATCCAGTATGAAATGCCGCGTCTCGATATGCTCACCAAGCCCGGCCAGATCTTCCACCGCGTCGTTTGCGATGATGACGTAGTCAAAGGACTGGCGTGTTGCCAGGAAGGATCTTTCCCTGATGTAAAGGATCTTTTGGCCGTGCCACAAGAACACCGCTCCCCCGGGTATTTCCCTGGAAAAAGACATCGGTGAGCACTCGGTTGCGCCGTATGCGATCCTGTTTGGACGAACATGGAACGCGATCTTATCCTTCCTGACAGCCAATGCTGAATCGCACGTGAAATACGCTTTTCCGTCAGAGATCATATCCATTGCCGAATGTCCTGGAACACGGTAGACAATAAACTGCCTGAAGCCAATCTCATTGTGTGTATTCCAAAGATGAATAGCAAAAAACATCAGGGTGAATGCCGCCCCGGTCGCCCAGGCATTGAAGCGCTTGTATTGAAGCGTGATCACAAACGCAACCACCACGCCCATCAGCAGCCAACATTGCAAGGCAGTGATGTGCACTTCATCCGTAAGACTGAACGGAAGCCAGTCGACACCCTGCACAATCAGGTTCATAAGTTTGATACACAACGCGAGCAGGTATCCGGCAACATTTGCAAGGGCGGCGAAAAATGCAGTCGCGAGAACTACCAGTCCCAGGATCAGCACACCGAATGAAATGGGAATGACCAGGAGGTTGGAGAGCAGGAAATAGTTTGGAAACTGGTGGAAATAAAACAGACCCAGCGGAAACGTAGCAATCTGAGCTGCGATGGAAACCGATGTGACCTTCCACGTCTCATTGAGTAGCCACGACCTCGGTTCAAAGATCGTGACAAGCATGGGATGAACGTAGACAATACCGATCACCGCAAGATAGGACAACTGAAAGCCCACTGACATGATCAGGTACGGATCGAACACGAGAAGACAAAACGCCGAAGCGGCGAGCGTATTGAAAATATTGGCGTTACGCGACGTAGCTCGGGCAACTTCAAGGAAAGTAAACATGGTGACAGCGCGCAGAACTGACGGCGATAGCCCCGTGACGAATGCATAGGACCACAATACAAAAAGCGCAACGACCGACACAAACCATTTACCGTGTTTTGAGGTCCGGAAAGGTTTCATCAACAGCAAAACGATCCAGTAAATAATGCTGATGTGCAGACCCGAGACGGCCAGCACATGCATCGACCCGGTAGCTGAGTACGCCTGGAGCAACTCCGCATCAAGGCTGTCCGTTACACCCAACACAAGCGCCGCGGCAATGCCCTGCTCGCGTTCGCCTTGTACATATGTTTTCAATGTCGCGACGGACCAGGCGCGCAATTTCATCGCTACCTGCATGATCACGGAGGGAGGATCGTTTCCGATCGCAAGCGCCTGGCCCCCGCGTACAAAATGTTGGTGATAGATATTGCGATAGGACAAAAATTCGCGATAGTCGAACTCGTGGGGATTTCCGGGACCTGTCAGCAATTGGGGAGCTCCCCGGATGATCAGATGATCTCCGTAAACAAATGAATTTTTAAAGGCGTCCTGATCCAGGTACAACAACACCGATCCATTTGCACTGACCCAACGTCCGGTATCGACCCTGATAACTTCGCCAACTACTTTCCAGTTTTTCCCCTTGTCTTCGGGATAACCCGTAATGGTGATCTCATATTGCCTGATCTCTTTCGAGAGATGTGAGATATGACTATCCGATGAGGAAGCTTTGTGATAGTTGGTATTGATCAGTCCCGCGAAAAAAACGGCAGCCAAAGCTATCCAACCCGGATTCAGTGAAATGTGCCTTCGTTGCTTCATCCAGAATACGATAAAGAAGGTGATCAGACACATGATGAACAATGCGATCGCGATCGGGACGGAAATAAATTCCGGAAAAAAGACATCCGTGATGATACCACCGATAAAAACAAGCGTAATACGGATGAAGGTATAGGGTATCCACCTGATCATAGGTGGAAGATAATAAATTAAACACTCGGCGAAAGACCGGATGAACCGTTATCCGGTTTTCGGTCAGGAGCTTCCCGATTATAGGCTTCGATGATATCGCGGACAAGCTTATGACGCACAACATCCTTGTCAGACAATTCAACAAATCCGATCTCCTTCACTTTCCAGAGTATACGCACGGCTTCTTTCAAACCTGAACGCTGATTTGGCGGAAGGTCGATTTGCGAAACGTCGCCCGTCACGATCATCTTGGAATCAGGTCCCATTCTGGTGAGGAACATCTTCATCTGCATAGGCGTCGTGTTCTGTGCCTCATCGAGCAGAATGAAGGCGTTGTTCAGCGTACGACCGCGCATGTATGCCAGCGGTGCGATCTCGATGATCTCGCGCTCCATGTAGTACCGCAATTTCTCGAATGGTATCATGTCATTGAGGGCATCATAGATCGGACGCAGATAAGGATCGATCTTTTCCCTGAGGTCGCCAGGAAGGAATCCCAGGTTCTCACCGGCTTCAACCGCAGGGCGCGTGATAATGATTTTTTTCACTTGTTTGGTCTTCAGCGCACGTACGGCCAATGCGACGGAAATATAAGTCTTGCCGGTACCTGCGGGTCCCAGGGCGAACACGAGGTCGTTGTCGCGGGCAAGATCCACGAGCTTTTGCTGATTGATTGTTTTTGCCTTGATCGCCGTGCCTTTTGTGCCGTAGATGATGATGTCATCGCTTGTGCCATCGGGCGTATCGGGGAGCATGATCTCCTCCTCCCGGGCAATGTAGGCCTTTACATTTTCTTCGGTTATTCTTCCGTATTTATGGTAGTGATCGATCAGGGAGTTCAGGATATCGTCGATCTGCACGATGTCGGATGTGGCTCCTTTCAGGACAATTTGGTTGCCTCTGGACACGATCCGGCTTTTGGGAAAGGCTGCGGCAAGGGAATCAATGTTCTTGTTCTCGACACCGAGAAAGTCGAGCAGTGAAATGTTTTCGAGATTAACGACCTTTTCTATCAAGTGTAAAACCTGGTTTTAATGAAACTAAAAGCTTTATTTTTAGCACAACAAAATTAGCATAATAAAAGTACGCCATCATTCTAAAAAATTGCCAAAACCCCTAAAATTGCGTCCACAATGGCCATCGTTACGCTTTTAACAGATTCCGGGGAGAGTGATCATTACGTTGCCGCCATTAAAGCCCGCATAATCGGGATAAATCCCGGTATTCGCATTGTAGACATCACGCACAATATCAGACCCTGCGACATCGGCCACGCCGCATTTGTGCTCCGCTCCGTGTTCAGGGATTTTCCAAAAGGAACCATCCATCTTGCCGGCGTTGATTCCGCAGGAAACAGGGGCGATATGTATATCGCCGTACAGCTTGAGGATCATTTCTTCGTGGGATCGGACAACGGGCTGTTCGGACTGATCAGCGAGAAGTCG
The DNA here is from genome assembly GCA_966095595.1 of uncultured Chryseosolibacter sp. Classification (GTDB taxonomy): domain Bacteria; phylum Bacteroidota; class Bacteroidia; order Cytophagales; family Cyclobacteriaceae; genus Chryseosolibacter. The sequence goes on from CBHTUB010000145.1 coordinate 3,625, forward strand.
CACCAGCATGTAGCTGAGCTCAATATTCCAAAGAATCTTATAACGACGTTCCCTGAAAAAGATATCCTTGCCCAGGCGGCTGCCAGGCTGGCAAGCGGTGTTTCCCTGACCGACCTTGGAAAACCCCTGCCGGGATTCAGGAAGCTCATCGATCGCCAGGTGAAGGCCACCAAAAAAATGATCACGGGAAGTGTGATCCGGGTAGACAATTTCGGAAACCTGATTACGAACATCCCAAAAGAAGCCTTTGATGTGCTCAGCCGCGAGCGCAGCTATACGATCCAGTTTGGCGGAGAAAAATTCCGAAGGATCAACGCTCAGTATCACCAGGTGGAAGAAGGGGAATGCTTTATTGTCTTCAATACACTCGGATTGCTCGAGATAGGAATATATAAGGGCAATGCGTCGGAGCTGCTGGGGTTATCGTACGACAACAGTGTCAATATCGTATTCGATGAATAAAACACATCACGCCATGATCATCAGGATTGTCAGAATGCATTTTACGGAAGCCGGCGTTGAAGAGTTCCTGGCTGTTTTCAACCGGAACAAAACGCAGATCCGAAATTTTCCTGGCTGCTCACACCTGGAACTTCTGAAGGATCTGAACGACCCCACGATCTACACTACGCTCAGCCACTGGGACAATGAGCACTCCCTGGAGAACTACAGGCAATCGCCATTGTTCGCTTCGGTGTGGGGCACCGTGAAGACGTTGTTTGCCGAACGTACACAGGCTTTCTCGTTGCAGAAGTTTATCGAACTTTAAGCCTGCGAATCGATCCGCGACATGGCTTCTCCGGGTCGTGCTTCTACAAGCATCTCCTCCTAAAACATAAATTCGAAAATCTTCACTCCCCGCTATTGTGTATGTTGACAATGTCTCCGCCCGGTCTTCTTGAGCGCAGGCGGTTTTCGGTTTGACGAACTCCCGCAACGGATTCGACCAAGGTTTCCACCCGGCGCTTCGTAAGCTTGCTTTCGACGCTACCCTTGAGTATCACTTCTCCTTCTTTCACCTCGACCTCGATGTCGGATGCATCGACGTAAGGGTCCTCCATCAGGATGTCTTCGATGTCCTCACGGATGCGTTCGTCGGATCTTTGGTAATTGCGCGGGCCTTTGCCGCGATGGGTAACTCCCGCCGGGATATTTCGATGCTCCGCTTCCTCCCTCCTTCGCCTGGCTTCTTCTATTTCGGGCCACTGACCTGTAGGAAGCCGGTTGTAACTCTCACGGTAGCCGGCATTTTGCTCGTAGTCGCGACCCTGATGGTAATTGTGCGAGCTGCCATAGGTGCCGCCGTAGTAACCGCCACCGTCATAGTTCTCGTATTTACCGCTTTGTTCTTCATTCTCCTCATTATCGAGGTCGTTATACCCGGAGGACATATCATTGCGCTTTTCATAGCGTGAAGGATAATCGCCGCCACTGCGCTCATGATTGCGGTGGTAGAACTCTTCGGTATTGTGCGAACGGGGATCACCCGTATTACGAGTCGGATGTTTAGGCTGATAATCGCCTTCCTGTCGGTTATTTTCCATAATATCGATCGATTGATCCTACTCAAATTCGATAAATACTATGCCCCGGCGGCGACATAACGGCAAGCAGGATTTACTCTTTTCGCTTCGAATGCTTGATCACTTTCGCTTCGATATGGAAAACGAGCTCTTCTGCAATGTTCTTTGTCAGGTCACCGGCCCTTTCAAGGTCGCGGGTAAGGGAAAATAATGTCAGAATATCTTTCGCATCATCAGGGTTTTCCCGGATCAGCTCGGCCGTTACCTTATATGCACGCTTGTTGTATTCATTCAACGCTTCATCTTTTTTTGCGGCACGCGTGGCGAGCTTTGTGTCTTCCTTCCGCAGCGCCTCGCCCATTTCCTTCAGCATGTTGGCCAGCACTTCGAGCATCGCTTCAATGTTGAATTCCTTCAACCAGTGACCGTATGGACCTTTCGGATGGTTGATCAGAAACTTAGCCAGGCTCTTCGCATTGTCGCCGATCCGTTCGAGATCGTTGGTGATCTTTAATGTCGCCAGCACCAGACGAAGGTCGGTTGCGACAGGGGTGTACAGAGCAAGGATGTTCTCACAATCACGGTCGATCGCAATCTCCTGAATGTTCACTCTTTTTTCATCATCGATCACCGTTTCGGCGATTGCAGTGTCTTTATTCTCGATCGCTTCACGACACTTTACCACCTGATTGCGAACAAGTGACAGCATGTCGAGAAGGTTGTCTTTAAGAGCCTGAAGTTCTGGTTCAATTGCTGGCATGGAATGGGTGTTTAGGTAAATCAACCGAATCTACCTGTGATATAGTTCTCGGTTTGTTTGTTTTTCGGATTTGTAAAGAGCTCGGAAGTCTTGTCGTACTCAACCAGATCTCCAAGGTAGAAGAAAGCCGTTTTGTCGCTCACACGCGCAGCTTGTTGCATGTTGTGCGTTACAATTACGATCGTATATTTTTCCTTCAGCTCATGGATCAGCTCTTCGATTTTAGAGGTAGAAATAGGATCGAGTGCGGAAGCAGGTTCGTCCATGAGAATGATCGTCGGTTTCACGGCAAGTGTCCGGGCAATACAAAGGCGTTGCTGCTGACCACCTGACAACGAGAGCGCGGGCTTGGCCAATTTATCTTTCACTTCACTCCATAACGCTGCCTGCCGAAGAGATTTTTCTACAGTTTCGTTGATCTCGTATTTATCCGTTACGCCATGGATCTTTAACCCATACGCTACGTTCTCGAATATCGACTTGGGAAAAGGGTTCGGTTTCTGAAACACCATTCCAACTTTTCTTCTCAGCTCCTCTACCCTCACCTTCTTGTCGTAGATGTCTTTTTCGTCGATGTATATTTTTCCCTTCTTGCGGAAACCCTCGATATAGTCATTCATCCTGTTCAGCGTGCGCAGGAAAGTAGACTTGCCACATCCTGAAGGTCCGATAAATGCAGTCACCGTGTTCTCCCTTATGCTGAGACTGATGTCCTTCAGCACGTGGTTGTCACCGTAGAATACATTTACATTTTTCGCCTCTATAATTTTCATCTTTATCAGATTACCAGCTAACTTTTTTCTGCCAACGGTTACGCAGGTATACTGCGATACCGTTCATTACAAACGTGATCAATAACAATATTATAATCGCTGCCGCGGCATTGACCAGGAACGCTTCCTGAGGTCTGGACACCCAATTGAATATCTGTATTGGAAGGACCGTAAATTCATCCATTGGACTGTCTGCAACGAAGGGGACATACGCAAGCGCACCGATCACGATAAGCGGCGCTGTTTCTCCCACCGCACGCGACAAAGCGAGGATGATACCGGTCAGAATTCCGCCAGACGCGGCGGGAAGAACCTGATACCAGATGGTCTGCCATTTTGTAGCACCCATTCCATACGAAGCTTCACGGAGCGAATTCGGCACCGCTTTCAGTGCTTCGCGCGTTGCAACGATGATGATGGGCAGGATCAGCAGCGCAAGTGTGAAGGCGCCCGCGAGAAGGCTTCCTCCGAAATTGAGAACCCTTACAAATATCTGCAAACCCAACAACCCGTAAATGATCGATGGAACGCCGGCAAGGTTGGCGATGTTCAGCTCGATGAAAGAGGCCAGCCTGTTTTTTCTGCCATACTCCTGAAGATAGATCCCGGCCGCAACACCGATGGGAATCGCGATGATGGCTGTAAGTCCGAGTATCCACGCTGTCCCCGTCCACGCTGTCAATATCCCTGCCTTCGATGCCCTCCTGGAAGGGAGATCCGAAAGAAAATCCCAGTCGATCCGGGCTATCCCATCTATGAGGATGTTCACCAGGAATATCAGCAGGATGACAATACCAAAACACGTGGCAAATATGCCGACGTATTTGAACATCGAATCCTTGAGCCTGTTCCTTTTTATGATCTTTCCCCTACTCATACTTCTCCTGATATTTTTTCTTGATCCAGAAACTGATGTTGTTCAAAAGAAAAGTGAAGATGAACAACGTGATACCTGCCGCGAAGATCGTTTTGTATTCGATAGAATCATGCTGAACGTCGCCGAGGCTTACCTGGACGATATACGCCGTGATGGTCTCGACCGCTTCGCGCGGATCCAGTGTCAGTGTTGGCTGTTGCCCTGCAGCGATGGCCACTACCATCGTTTCACCAATAGCTCTGGCTATGCCGAGAATGATCGAAACGAGAATTCCCGAAGAGGCTGCCGGAACGACAACCTTGAACGAGGTTTGAAATTTTGTCGCGCCCATGCCATACGAAGCTTCGCGCAACGACTTGGGCACTGCATACAACGCATCTTCGCTGAGCGACGAAATCACAGGTATGATCATGATCCCCATCACAATACCGGCTGACAAGGCATTGAATGTCCCTAATCCCGGAATGAATGTTTGAAGAAATGGCGTGACCACGGTCAGCGCAAAGAAACCATAAACAACGGTAGGTACCGCAGCCAGGATCTCCAATGCAGGCTTGACCGCCTTTCTGAAATCACGATGGGCATACTCGCTCAGATAAACCGCAATAACGATACCGAAGGGCACTGCGGTCAATAATGCAATTACTGTAGTAAGGAATGTACCACCCAGCAAGGGAAGTATTCCATAGTGCTTATCCGTGAACAGTGGCGTCCACTGGGTATCGAAGAGAAAATCCGAGAGCGGCACCTCTGCGAAGAAGCCCCACGATTCGGATATCAGAACCCAGATGATGCCTAATGTGGTAAGAACCGTTACCAGCCCGCAAAGAGCGAGTAACAGTTCAATCACTTTTTCGCCGGTAATTTTCAAGCCAGTGGTTATTGTGCTATTTCGCTGTTACAAAGTCGTTGAACTTCGCAGTTTCAGTTGCATACTCTTCATTGGTCAGCGGAATGTATCCTACATCTGAAACAAGTGACGGCGCATTGGTGAGATAGAATTTTACAAACTCGGCAACTTCCGGCCTCTTTGCAGCACCGCCGTTAACATAGATAAAAATGGGTCTCGACAGCGGAGCATACGTGCCATTCTTCACCGTTTCCACCGAAGGCAAGATAGCACCTTTCCCGCTATTGACCGGAATGAGCTTCAGCTTGTCTGCATTTTCCTGGTAATAAGCAAGACCAAAGAAACCGATGCCATTTTTATCTCCTGAAATACCCTGAACGAGCACGTTGTCATCTTCGCTGGCAGTGTAGTCGCCGCGGCTGGAACCACTCTTTCCGACAATAGCCTCGGTAAAATAATCATATGTACCGGAAGCAACTCCAGGACCATAGAGCTTTAACTCAGTCGCGGGCCATTCCTTCCTGATCTGATTCCACTTCGTAATTTTTTCCTGTGCTGCTGGTTCCCACATCTTTTTCAGGTCTTCCACGGTAAGTTCATTCACCCACGTGTTTTCCTTGTTGACAACCACCACAAGTCCATCAAACGCCACCTTCAATTGGACATAGTTGATATTTGAAGCCTTGCAAAGCGAATCTTCCTTATCCTTGATAGGACGTGAGGCATCGTTGATATCGATCTCGCCCCGTCCGAATTTCTTAAAACCTCCACCTGTTCCCGACACGCCAACGGTTACCTTGACATCAGCTTGCTGTGCGCGGAACTCTTCAGCAACTGCTTCCGTGATAGGATATACCGTACTTGATCCGTCTATTTTAATTTCGCCGGTCAGTTTTGCCGCGCTTGTTTCCTTGTTTTCACCGGTTGATCCTTTTGAACCGCATGAAGACAACACTGCTGTAAACAGTATGGCCAACAGGCTAAGTTTCGTTTTCATTAGCATAAAATATGTCGTTTTAAGTTGCGGCAAAGGTACTTTTTGCGTTTTGCACCGATATAGGACCAATGTTAAGTTTATGTTAAGTTATTTATCATTATGTTAAGTTATTATAATGTTATGTTTTTGTTCCTGGATTATGATTGTTTTGCATCGGTTTTAAACGCCTGACCACTGGCACTTATAACAGTTATGAAAAACAGTAAATCTCTATTGCTTCTTATCGGCATCTGCCTTTTTACAACTTATTCCTTTGCCCAGCCTGCGGGACGCAAAGTCGTAGACCAATCAGCACAATGGTTCGCTACAACAGCGAATCTGAAGTTAAGCAACCGTCTCACACTGGTCCTCGACGGCCAGTTCCGATATATCGAGTGGGGACCACAACAGTTCCAGGCACGAACCGGTTTGGAAGTGAAGATCAACGATCATTGGTCGGTTATTCCCGTTGCATATGTCTATACCTGGAACTCGGTTTATGGAAAACTTGCTACCCCGACATCCCATGCCAACGATGAGCATCGGATCTGGCAACAAGCGATGTACAAGCATGATCTCTGGAGAGCGAAACTGGACCACAGAATCAGGGTTGAAGAGCGTTTTATGCAGAGGAAGCCTGCGGATGAATCGTTTTCAGGAAATAAACAACTGCGCCTTCGTTACAGATTCATGGCTCGTATTCCGCTGAACAGCGAAAAGATCGAAGCAAAAACATGGTTTGCCAGCGTTTATGATGAAGTGTTTTACTCATGCGGAGAAGCACTGGGCTTCGGTGAATACGTTACTTTCCATGAGCCGGACCAGAACCGTATCTTTGTTGGCGCAGGCTACCAGGCCCATAAAAACCTGTCCATCACCCTCGGCCCGATCTATCAGATGTTGATCAGGGGATCCAAAGGATCACAGCAGGAAAACAACGTTGGCTTCCAATTGGCCGCCAGCTATAATCTTAACCTGATGAAACCGACAGAGGCAAAGTAACGCTCCTGTCAAGATATCGAAGAGCCATGTTATCCTGTATAACGTGGCTTTTTTTATTACATACCGAATTGTTGAGAATGTAAGGCGGGCACATTTTTATGCTCATTTAGCGGTAACATTCAAATAACGCGGCACCCGCATCTTGCACCGAATTATGAAACTCGATTTTCCCCAGGACTTCATTTTTGGCACCAGCACATCGGCTTATCAGATCGAAACGGCATTCCAGCATGACTGGCAGGGCGTGGTGTCGGAGGATGGATATAGCTTTGAAGCGACGACCGACCACGAGATGCATCAGCTGGCAGATTGTGATATCATTGCGAGCCTGGCACCGTCATACAGGATGTCCCTGATGTGGAGCAAGCTGCAACGCGAACCGATGGGAACCTTCAACCTCGAAGCGAAGGCACAATACCACCAGTTGCTTCAAACCTTGAAAGTGAAAGATGTTTCCATCATGATGGTCATCCACCACTTCTGCAATCCCATTTGGTTCTCGAAAGAAGGGGGCTGGACGCGGCAGGCCAACATTCGTCTTTGGCTCGATTTCGCACGGAGGCTGGTCGATGAGTATGGCGACTATGTCAGCTACTGGAACACATTCAACGAGCCGAACCTATATACTACCCTGGCCTACGGTGTAGCAAAATTCCCACCCTATCGCAGTAACATGATGACGGCGACGACAGTCATCAAAAATATGGCTGCCGCACATGCGGAAATCTACGCATACATTAAAGACAAGTATCCAAATCAACCCATAGGTACATCTCACAACTGCGCAGTATTCGAGGGAACGAACCTGATGGGTAACCTCGCCGCACAATTCGCGGATCAGTGGTACATGGAATATCTGTTCAACGTCTTCGAAAAAACCGACTTCACCGGTCTGAGCTATTATGCACGGCTCCCGATGGACCCGTCACCGATCACACACAGGTATACTCCCGAAAAGTTGAAGAAGCTGAAACGGGAACACGATGATATCTGGGAATATTATCCAGCCGGCCTTGGCGAATGTATTGGACGATACTATAAAAAATCAGGTAAGCCGATCATCATTACGGAAAATGGGATCTGCACCAATGACGACACCAAACGTGTAATGGCAATCGTCGATTACATGAAGGTCATCCACCAACAGATCAACAAGGGCGTTGATGTCCGCGGATACTATCATTGGAGCACGTGGGACAATTTTGAATGGACCCTGGGCCCCACCTTCAAATTCGGTTTGTATCACTACGACCCCGAAACGAGGATACGCACACCGAAGCCGAGCGCTGCCTTTTACTCAAAACTTGCCTACACGAAAACACTGACGTGCTAAAAAACCATCAGGCGATATTCGGAATCGTTGATCTGATGGATAATATCAAAGCCGAACTTGCGCTTGAGGTTCTGAATATACACTTCTACACTGGACACCGCGAGATATGTTTCGGATCCCCAAATACTCTGAACGACATCCGATATGGAAATGTGACGTTTTGAGTTCTGGGCAAAGAAAAAAAGGAACTCGAATTCCGGCCGTGAAAGCTTGATATCGCGATCGGCGAAATGAACCGAGAACGCTTTCCGGTTCATGGACAGGGATCGTACATTCACATCACTCACGCTCTTTCGGATGACATAATTTTCCTTTAGTACAGAGTTGATCTTTTTTGTAAGCGATTTTAGCCCGACCACTTTTTCCACATAGTCATCGCCTCCGGTTTCGTACGCGGCATGCTGGTAATAGGATTCGGGACGTGCTGTAAGAAAGAAGATATAGGTCGTTTTGAATGCTTCCAGGTTGCGCAGGGCCCGGCATAGATTGATACCGTTCACATCCGGCATCATGATATCCAGAATGATCAGGTCAGGTTTGAACGATGAG
>CBHTUB010000146.1:0-12207 GCA_966095595.1 uncultured Chryseosolibacter sp.
TTTCAGAATTTCAGGATTTCAAATCTCAAATTGGTTGAATATAAATAAGCTGAAGTATCAAATATGAAATATAAAATATGAAATCCCCTACCAACTGACATTCGCCTCGATAAATCGGATAAGCTCATTCGCTACCTGCTTGTGCTCTTCAACCCTCGGATGCCCGGCCCTGGACGTGTAGGGAAAAAAGTGATAGAGGATGTTTGGATCATTCAATTCGCGAACGGCTTTTGTTACATAGCCGGGCCATGGCGAACCATCTTTTGTGATGTCCATCGGGCCAAGCAAACAAATGATTGTCGCATGGGGATAGACGTGTCTGATCGTGCCTACAAAGCTTTTATATGATTGAACGATGAACTGTTCGTCAGGAGCCGTAGCACCGAATGCCTTTTTGAAACTCGGGTGCTCCGGTTTTTTCACGAGCCACGAATCGTTTTGAAACAAATTGATCACGACAACCTGCGGCGTGACGTCCGCGAAATTCCAGCGGGATGTTGAATCGGTTGGATCAAGTCTGTTATACAGCTGTGGCATGGTGAGGGGGGACCAGCTCAGCATAATACCGATGCCCGACTTTGAGGTACAATAGAAATTGGCATCAAAATGACGGGCGGTAAGGGCAGCATAGGAATAATAGTTATTCGTCAGCGAGCTGTCGGGTGAATCGTGACCGGAGTAATCTTCATTTGCATATCCTGACGTAATGGAATTTCCAAAAAATTCTATTGTGCGGCTTCGTGGCGGAGGCAGTTCTTCGATGACGGCACCTGCCCTCAGGCTAACTCCATAGAAAAACGTTTTTCCCTTATCCCACTCCGTCCGCTTGATCAGCTCGAGGGTATGTTTCCCTCTCGAAAGGCCAGTGGCAATGTCATACGTATGCTTTCCTTTCTTCAATCTGAAATATTTCAATGGAGTTCCGTCAACTACAACGTTGAAATAGTTTTCCCCTTTCTCGTCATTCATCACCACGCTTGCACCGGTTCCCGCGATATGGAAGAGAATCGATGTGCCCTGCCAATAGATCGAGACGGAGTCGGCGTGACGTGCGATACGTCCGGTTATGCGTATATGATCATTGTCCGCCGGAATGAACGTTTCATCGACCCGACGATCAGCTTCCTGCGCCTTACAGCAACAAAGACCAAAGAATATGAATACAAATGCAGCGGCTCTCATGACTTCTTTTTGGCGGGCCGTTTATATGCCCCCTGTTTTACTTTATTGATGAGAAACAGCGCCCGCTTGATCCTGCTGTCCACATTTTTAACACTGAAGACATAATGGGCCAAACTGCGCTGAAGGCCGGGCGTGATCTTGCTCCACTCACGCATACCCTCATCATCCTGCGCAAGTACCGCTTCGAGCTCTTCCGGAAGTTCGACTTTCTCGGGATCGACGAGCGAAAATTCCACTACAACCTTGTCGCCTGGTTTGATCTTCGCTGCCCGGCGAAGCGGAGCACTGACCATAAAGAAGCTCTTACCTGATTTCCGGTATTGAACGGCCAGCGAAAATGGGGAACCATTCATTTTGCCTTTAACACGTACGCGTTTCTGAGGCAACTTCTTCATCACATTGTCGGGAAGGTATATCACCGTATGAACAAGCAACTCGGTGATCTCACTCAGCGGAGCGGTAAATTTATATTTGGTCGACGGCATTGGGTCTGAATTCTGCCTCTTTCATCCACAAAACTGCGTCCGAGACTGTCGGGAAAGATCTTATTTTGAATCCATTGATCGATGCAAACTGTGAAAATTTCACGAGCCTCTCCGTAGCTGCTGTACGATCATCACTTACCAGCGCCACTTTCTTCAACCCCCGTTGCACAAGCTGCGGCACTACCTCGTGAAAGAACCAGTTCTGGTCTTCGACCGATACTTCCCCCTGATGGGTAATATCCGCTACCCATCCCGGCGAGTGATACACCTGGATCGATCCCATTACCGATTGAAATGCCTCCCTGAATTCCCTGCTGGTGGGCTGCTTTTTCCAGTCGATCAGGATAATGTTGAGATACGCATCGAAGTAGAGATTTACGGCTTCGCTCTCGTGGAATATCTGCCGACCGACAGTTTCCGGCTCTGAAAAATACAACATAAAGGAAGTGCCGGTATCCAATGCCGATTCGACCTCGATCGAGCCGCCCAATGTCTCGACCTGCGCCTTAACAAGATACAACCCCAAACCCTTTCCGGGCACGTGGGGATGGAAGCGTTTGTAAAGCTTGAAGAGATTATTTTTTTGAGCATCAAGATCGATACCCAGACCATTATCCGAAACACGGATCAGTGTCCTCTGGTCATCGAGCTTCGTCGACTCCACCTCGATCTCCAGCTTCCGCTCGGGCGACTGATACTTGATGGCGTTGCTCAGCAGATTATAAAAAATACTCTGGATCATCGGACGAATACCAAATATGTAAGGTGTACTGTCGAAGTTCACCTTCAGCCTGAACACGGAGTTGATATTTCCTCCCAGAAGGCTTACCGCCTTGCTCCACTCATCCTGCAGGAAAACTTTTTCACGGATCTGATAGATATCGTTTCTGATGTCGATGATAAGGCTAAGATCTTTCAATATCTCGTCAAGCTCTTCGCTCGACTTCAATATCATGTCGCCAAGGCGTTGTGTTTCCTGGCGGTCGTCGGTCTTTTTCAGAAGGCGACTCAAGCCAAGCATCCGCGCCACGGGGCCGCGAAGATTGTGGGAAACCGTATATGAAAACTGGATGAGCTCATTGTTGTATTTTACCAGCTCTTCGTTCGTGTTAATCAGCTCGGCGCTTTTTTCCTCTACCAGGGCTTCGAGCGTATGGCTATACCGTTCCAGCTCATCCTGCTGTTTCAGGATAACACGGTTTGCTTCCTCCAGTTTTTCGCTGCTGGCCACCATCTCTTCCTGCTGCTGGAGTAGCTCCTCGGTCTGGGCTTCGATCTCGTTTTGTTTTTCAATCAAACTTTCATTCTGCTGGATGAGCTCCACCTCGGAACGTTCAAGGATGGACCTCAACAGCGTCACTCCAAAACTGATGAGAAAGAAAATGGTACAGACCACATAGTTCAAATACCGGTAGGCAAGCTCGGTGTAGCCAACCTGGTAATAACCTACTCCAAATAACTCATGCACCGGATCAAACAATACGATGCAAAAAGCGGAGCACAGCAACGAGATATAGATGTAGTTCTTCTCCTGCAAACGGAATACGATCACCGGCAAAATCACCGTGGCCAGGATAATAAACCGGCTGTCGAGATAGACGATATATGAAGGTGTACTGGTCAACGCAAGCTTCAACGCGATAGTGATCGCGAAGGTCATAAGGGCCGGCGTTACGCAGAGGACGAGGCGCCCGACGTTGTAATCTACTTTGATCAAAAACGGAACTGAAAGAAAAACGACAGCTTCTACGATGAACAACCACGTGGCGACGTTGACACCGAATAAAGCGTAATAGATCCCGGCGACTCCGATGGTTACAAAACAAAATATAATTGCCAGGATGTTGGTGATGACGATCTGCCGCTCATAGTACTTTGGGACCAAAGCAGTGGGTTTGAACAGGGCAAACAGAGCTGTCACGTTCGTTTGAGTAGGTTAAGATCAAAGAAATATAGCTGATTCGTTAAACATTTACTAATGTGGCAGCAGTAAATTCTCTCCAACCGGAAGCTCTCCTCTCACACGCTACGATCTGGCAATCCAATCTGTGTATGTCGCTCCCCTTCGTTCTTCATTGTGTGTGGTGCGTAAAGTAACAAGCAGCTGGCCTGATTATTAAGAAATGATGACTTGACATATCCTCCGACAAGATGCCAATAGCCCGAACGATTGGCATAAGTTTTTGAGCGACCATTAACGACCGATCGTGGTCACCTAATCCAAAAGTGTGTAGTATGAAATGCAGGGTATTGAAGATGGTCATTGCTACCATTTTCACAGGAATGTTTTTACAGGGTTTAGCCCAAAAGAATTATTACGTGGTGGTTGGTGCTTTTAGCACAGAGGGGAACGCAAAGGAACTGACAACTCATCTTCCAGGAACAAACACAGACACAGCTTATGCAATGGCAGACGATCAGGAAAACCTGGTCCATCTCTATGTGCTTCGTACGGTGGATAAGGATGTCGCTGCAGCAAAAGCTGCTCAATTGCAAAAAGGCATCGAGGAGAGCAATGGCGTCGCATCCTATGGATCCGTTACAATGGAAGGGCTTCGTGATGACAAAAGTCCGGGGCTCATCATAAACTCGTCCGCAGGATACACGGCCGACGATTTCATGTCTGCATCGGCATCAAGGACATCTGAAACCGGCGGAGGAGCTATGGAAGCAGCACCAGTGAAGCCAGCAGGAAGAATGTTCAAGTTCACGATCACGAATCCGGAGGGCGTCGAAGTGCCGGGCAAGATCCATGTTGTAGACTTCGAGCACGAACGTGATCTGGCGAGTTACCAGACATCCGCCTATACTTCCGTTTTGAATCCTGGAAGGGACCGTGATGTGGCGGTAGTATGTGGTATATTCGGTTACAAGCAATCAGAGAAGCATCTCGACTATGCAAACCCGGGCCGGATCGAGGGTGCGTACCGCGACATGAATGGAGCATGGGTCATTCCCTACGAACTTGAAAGACTCGAGAAAGGCGACGTATCCGTAATGTACAATGTTTCCTTTCACAAGGATGCCGATGTGATGCTCCCGCCTTCCAAAGCGGACCTCGACGAGCTCGTGAAGATGATGAATGAGAATTCTAATTACCGTATCACCATTCACGGGCATTGTAATGGCAAGCACGATCGCAAGATCACGGCAATGGGCAGTGACCATAACTATTTCGAGCCGAGAGGAACTTCACAGTTCCTGGGAACAGACAAGCAACTGACACAATTCCGTGCAAACGCCGTAAAGAACTATCTCCTCGAGCACGGCATCCCGGAAAAACGGATCAAAACATACGCGTGGGGCGGACGCTACATGCTGGTTGACCCGCACCACCGTTTCTCTAAGCTGAACGACCGTATCGAGATCGAGATCACCAAAGACTAAGCAACGACTTCAGAAAGAAAGCCTCCTCAGGGAGGCTTTTTGTTTTCAGTTGACAGTCGTTCTATATCCCCGATACCCGTTGGCGGCGCGGCGCTGATGTGTGGGTCCGATGGGCGATGGCCTCGTAATTTATGATGCGTGCGTTATGCAGTTCTGAAGCCCAAAATGTTCAATAAAGCCTGTTTTTCGGCGGTTATTCACTGGCATAAGAATTTATTCCGGTTGTGGTAAGAATGACAAGCCGCGAGAAGGCATCGAATGGAGCGCTGAAGCTTGCCACTTGAAAGGAGGGAGTATGAGACAAGTCAGATTTAACGAATTGCCGATAACAGATAAGGCCTTGCTTGTGGCGGAGTTTGGCAACTTTCTTCAGTCGATAGAATTTTATGACTACCGTGTTCATTTATATTCTTTGAACAGCCATTTTATCGAAGTGTATTATAATATTCTCACTCGCCAGGTGGAAAGAATTTCGCTTGCCGACTACAATGAGCTCGACAAGTACCTTTCACGCATCATACTTCCGAGCCTGCGGAAGTAGGTCATTCGAGAAATTAACATATACGTTGAAAGCCTGTAATCAGGCGTTGGGCTTCCTGATCATAAGGGAGAAGTTGGTTATGAAGGGGTTTGATAAACTTGATCTGGATTCTAAATCCATCATGCTGCATTATAACGGTCAGATGCTGGCATCAGTAAAATACTACAATTACCGTGTTACGCTGTATGCTGTGCGAAATGCACTCATCGAAGAGTACTACGACACAGAAACCAAAGAGATCTCAAGGATCAGCACGGCACACACACACGATCTCAAAAAATATCTCGACAGGATCGATCTCACCGATCTCGTGCAGGGGGAACCGTGATGTGGTACTTCAAATTACGAGTGTCCGGTAATAGATTGAAGGTATTTACCGATTCTGATTTCTGAGTGAATGCCTTGTTCTGCGAAGCTTACGCAACATCACTGTATTTGGCAGCACCAACTACGCTGCGTCACTGCCAGTATCACCAGCGCGTTTTACTGCACTTCCCTCCTGCGTGCCGAACTTTCTCTGATCATAGGACGATGTATCTCGTTGTGTCCGATTCCTATCCGGCGATAAAGTGTCGATTCGGGCGTTAACATACTTGACCATCATCATGGTAAGCAGTGCAATAACAACGTGCGATTTTTCCATAGGAACTCAATCAGGTGAAGTATTCGTACTATAGTTATGCCAACGACAATATCCGGTTGAATGCCTCTCCCTGCAGAAATTTGACTGGCTATTTTGCGCCAATGGGTATTGGAGTTCCCGTCATGCCGAATGATCACTCTTTCTTTCGATACACATTGATCGCCACCGGTTTTCCTTCAGGACTCAGGGTGTAAACATACATATCGTCATCTCTCGGGATTTGTATCAGGTACCTGTCCGTATTGCGATCGTAATAAAGCTCCCCGGTCTCCCAGCCCTTGTATTGGGACTCGCGGGTCAGTGCCCTCAACACACGGCGCGGCAACTGCGGCGGGATCAATCTCTTCAGGTTAGCCGGCGGATAAAGATCGACGGAAGGAAAATTTCTCGCCGTATCGTCTTCGGTTACCGGCAGACCGTATTCATACTCCGTCGAATCTTCCTGTGCAAAAACCGGAAGCTTGAAAAGAAGAACAAGTATCCAGATTGGAATGCACTTTCTCATGTAGGACAGGGTTACGACAATCGTGCCCATGACCACACACAACAGCGGGCATAACTTTGGTATTGCCATCGATGTCGAGAGATAAAATCTGGAGTATGAGGAGATTTATATTTGCGTTTCTTGTCGTCGCCAACATCGGCCTTTCGTTTGCCCAGGAAACCGCTTCAAAAAGTAAAAGTGAGGATGAGGATGTAAACATTGTACACTTCTATAAAAAACACAAGCTCATCGTAGTGCCCGCCACCATCAACGATACGCTGATGGTTAACCTGATTGTAGACCCAAGGTGCAAGTCGGTCGTCTTATTCGGTAAACGGTTTGAAAAACTGTTAAAGACAACGCGCAAGGCAAACGACGAAGCCGAGGTCAAAAATAATTCATTGCTGCTCCACAACAAGATCACGATCGGCCCGGCGACTACAGAAGACATTTCGATCGCGATCATTCCGAACATGGATCCTATGAATTTCTTCACCAGCGTACACGGGATCATCGGGTTTGACCTGTTCAGAAACTATGATGTTACCATGGACAGAAAAAAGCAGATCATCACGTTTACACCTACAACGGTGCAAACCAGGCTTGAGCTCTTTCCGTCCGGCATTCTCTATCACTGACAGCAAGGTCAGGTGATCGCCGAATAAATAATGTAAAACAGGAACATTGCGGCGAACGCGAAGGCAATCCATTTCACGATACCACTTTGCCTTGCAGGAAACTCGTATCCGCAAATGGGGCAAACCGTTGCCTCCGCGTCGATATTCATGGCACAGGCCGGACATTCTTTTTTCTTCATTCCGTAATATCAAAGTTTCCGGGTACCCGTCAATTCCTTTTGGGAAATATTATATTGCTGGTTGAAAACACGTTCGATGTCTTCAAAAAACAATTCACTCTTTAGTCTTGCAGTCATAGTAAGTGCCCTCGGATTTTTTGTCGACGTCTACGATCTGCTCCTTTTCGGCATCATCCGAAAACCAAGTCTTGCGGCGCTCGGGCTGAACGGGGAACAGATCCTCTCGCAGGGCGAACTGATCATCAGCATCCAAATGATGGGTCTGCTCGTCGGAGGAATACTCTGGGGCGTGCTCGGTGATAAACAAGGCCGCCTCAAGGTGTTGTTCGGCTCCATTCTACTGTACTCCATTGCCAATATCCTCAATGGCTTTGTAACCAATGTTCCGCAATATGCAGTTCTTCGCTTCGTAGCGGGTGTCGGGCTGGCTGGAGAGCTGGGAGCGGGTATCACACTGGTCAGCGAGCTGCTGCCGAAAGAAAAACGAGGTGTCGCAGCAGCGATGGTTGCGTCATTCGGGATCCTGGGTGCAGTAACCGCTTTCTTCATGAAGGAGTTGTTCGATTGGCGGGCCTGTTATTTCATAGGAGGCGGCATGGGACTTCTGCTGCTCGTGCTTCGGGTGAGTGTCAATGAAAGCAACCTGTTCAATGACATCAAGACACGCAATATAGAGCGCGGAGATTTTTTTATGTTCTTCACCAACCGCGAACGATTCATCAAATACATGCGGTGTATACTGATCGGCATTCCGGCATGGTACATCATTGGCGTGCTGATGACATTCGCAGACAAGTTTGGTGAAGCTTTCGGCATACCTAACATCGATCCAGGAAAAGCGATCATGATCCAATATCTCGCCATTGCGTTCGGGGATCTGTCCGTGGGATTGTTGAGTCAGGCGCTGCGGAGTCGTAAAAAGGCATTGTTCATTTTTTACGGAATAACCGTGCTGTTCGTCATTCTGTTCTTTATTCAACCCGGGAAAAGCGAAACGATGTTCTACGTGATTTGCGCGGGACTGGGCTATGGTACCGGATTCACGGTGGTGTACATTACGATGAGCGCCGAACAGTTTGGAACCAACCTCCGCGCGACCGCTGCCATCAGCATTCCGAACATGGTCCGTGGCGCACTGCCACTTATCATCTTACTGTTTCAGGGGATGAGAAACCTGTTCGGTGACTATGTGATCGGTGGATGGATAACGGGTGCGATCCTGATCGCCATTGCCGTGATATCTGCTGTCAATCTCGAAGAGACATTCGGCAAGGATCTGGATTTTATTGAAGAGCGGTGACAATGTTTGGGCTGGAATGGCTGCAGGAGGATATGTAGCAGAATTCGGCTCTCATTTTTTAAACACAAGCTCAGCCTTGTTGAGCACCAGTGTCGGATTCCCGGAAGATCTGAGTATGGCCTTGAAGAGATAGCTTCCCGTGTCCCCGGCTTTAAATGATCTCATCTTTCCTGTGTAGCTCCACGAGGTCTTATCGTTAAAGCTCGTCTTCACTTCCATCATTCTCGGGTTGACATCCATGGCATCCAGGTCGAAGCCGCCGAGCATTTTCCCATCCTTCCAGATCTCAATTGAATACATAAGCGAGAGATCGTTTTCATAGTCCATGTCCATATCGGCCCAAAACGCGATCTCTTCGTCTTTCTTCAGGTTGAGGATAGTCTCCTTCACAAAAAGCTCCTTGTCGCTGAGCTCGTCGATCCTGATCCGCGCCACTTCCTCCCCAAATATCTTATCGCAACCGGCAGCGACGACCGCGAACAGACCAAGCAGGAATAAAGATCTCATTTTTGTGTTGTGGTTTATTTTTTACGTTCATTCAAAACACGAACCTCGTGTGAATAGAATTCTCCTATCTTCCTGTCAACCGGTTCGCAGTCGACCTCATCACCTTTCATTGAACATTCAATGTAGTTCACAGTTCTGGCCCGAAGGACAACGGTTTTGCAATCGGCGCCGGAACAAATGTCCAGGCTGTCCCCGATCCATGAGATTTCCTTCAATGAATTCGGTGTCAATACGATTTTGAAGGTATCGCCGGCGACAAGCGCCAGGGGCTCCGGAGATTCCCTTTTATTTCGACGATAGAAGGTGACCGGAACCGGGTCGGCCGGGTCGAACTTTATCTCGTCTTCATGACGCTCATTGTATTTTGGAATATAGGATAACAATGTTTTTCGATTTGACCTGCGTTCATCTTCCGCATACTGGTCATATAACTCGGGATCTTTCTTCAGGATGATTTGAAGTGTTTCCTTATCCAACAAAAAGAATTTTCCGTTGTTGATGTTGAGCACGTAGGCGCCCTCGCTTGTTGCCGTTGCACCGACCAGTGACTGTCCGGCCAAACCCCCAACCGCACCCGCAGCCAACATTGCACCTGTCGACGCGCGTGTGGTACCATAAAAATAACAATACCGTCCGAGCCCATGGATCTTCTTGAAATTCAATATTCCATAGCAGTTCACTTCGTTAACGTAGATAGATTCGCCATCACAAACGCCCCAAATCTTCCTTAAATCCCTTCGCCTGGTGGCTGAGTCGAGTAGTACCAATTTATAATCTGCGATGCCTTTCTCCACTCTACCCTCGCCCGACCTGCACACCACCTGAAAAGGACTTTGAATAGATGGGGAGTTGCAAAGAAATTCCTGGAAATTGCGATAAATACCTTTCTTAGGCTGCGGGGCAGTCAAAATGGGCGGCTTCTCCTGAGCAAAAGTGACTACGGCAAGTATTGACAGGAACAACGAACAGAGGATCTTCATACGGCAAAGATAAGAAATGCCAGTAAGAGCGTTCACCCTACCACGGAAACCGGTTGACAAACTGATCAAGGTCTATTACTCTGCCGACGCGACGGCGACGCTATACTTTTCGACCTTATTCCTGATCGGCTTCAACGTTTTCAGATAAGCAAAGATCGCCCGCAGGTCTTCTTCTTTCATATTCGCATACATCGTCCAGGGCATGATGGTGTTGAACTCACCAGGCTTCACCGATGGCAGTACATAGGCAGAGTCTTTGTACAACTTGAATCTTGCTACGAACATATCGACGTTCCATTTGCCGAGACCGGTTTCTTCATCGGGCGTGATGTTAGATGAGCGCAGCACCGATCCATCCGGAAAGGCAAACTCCCTGCCGCCGCTGAAAGCCAGGTCGGGAATGATCTGGCCCTTGTCCACTTGTGTGTGGCACTCGATACAGGCACCAGCATTCGTCAGATATTTTCCGTGCGCTACTTCGTCAGAAGGGTCAGGACGTTTCGCGGGATTTCCCCTGGAGGGAATAGTATTCAGGATCACGCTCATTGGAAAGTCGGACGCAGATTCCTGAACTGTATTTTCGATCGGCTCCAGGGTACGCAAATATGCAATGATCGAGTAGATGTCTTCGTCATCCATTGTTCCATAGTGGGAATAGGGCATCACCGGGAACATTGCGTTGCCTTCTTTGTTGACTCCTGTCGTGATCACCCTGTACAGCTCTCCGTCAGTATACCTGCTGATGCCGGATGGCGTGATATTCTTTGAAATGTAAACGCCGGGAAAGCCGACGCTGTGGTCGAATCGTTCTCCCCCTTTACCCAGTGTTCCCGGAGTGATCGGCCCGGAGAACTTGCTCCAGTCTCGTGTAGAATGGCAGTCCATGCAGATGGTTACCGAGGTTGCCAGGTATCTGCCTCGTTCGATGCGTTCCGGCGTTGCTTCGATCTTGAGATCAGGCGCCTCGCCAACATCCGGTAGCATTATTTTAACATAGGAAATGACTGCGCCGACGAGCACTACGAGAATTACAACAAGGATTCCGATTAATTTCAGAGCTTTTTTCATGGGGAAGGGGTTAAGAATGGGTTTCTTTATCAAGATACGTGTTTTCAGACACACGTAACGAACGTTACGCATTCCTTGTTGCACGCAAGCGCAAATTCCCGCTGTGAATTTGTCTGTTTCTACATTCCGAGAGTTTCAAATTTCAGATCTCAATTCGGATGCATCGCACGATGAGCAAGTTCGCCGGCAACCAGGAAGTTGAAACTCCTGAAACTTGAAACTCTTGAAATTTGGGAGCTCACTGTATCGAACTCTTCTCCCAGACAAGTTTGGCGAGTTGCTTCTGAACGTCGAAGATCTCGTTCAACGGAAGAGCCAGTTCTTTGTGATATATCTTATAGATCAATTGCCATTCAGCGGGGTCCATGAAACCGTCGGCATTGGCCAGTACGCACAACCAGGCGACGATACGCAACTGTTTGCTCCTTTCTGTCTTTTTCAAACCATCGATCGCCTCCTTGTAGATCACCTCTTTTGCCTTGTTCTTTAGCAATGCAAGTTGCGCCATCAGATCGGGTTCCAGTATCCCTTCGGTGGCAATCATTTGCCTGGCAGAGCTCACCTCTTTCTCGCTGACCTCTCCGTCTGCATAGATGAGCAGAAAGTAAAGGCGGATGATGATCGATTGATAGTTCATGGGGTTGCTTGGTAATGATTTCAGTAGTTGGAAAAAAAGTGCCAGATTAAAATCATATTAAAACGCAGAAATATCGTCGTTTTCCAAAACATCCGGTGTCAAATTGGGAATAAGACGTCACCACAGTTCCAATTTTAGATGTAAGAAATCGTTCGCGAAATATCCCGCAAGGCTAC
>CBHTUB010000147.1:0-12168 GCA_966095595.1 uncultured Chryseosolibacter sp.
TTGCAGATAAAATCCACGCCCGTGTTAGCGAGCTGAGCCAGGGGCAGCAACAACGGGTAGCCATCGCGCGTGCCGTCGTGAACCATCCCTCGGTCATCCTCGCCGACGAGCCAACTTCGTCACTCGACGATAAAAATTGCGAGCGTGTTATTGAGCTGATGCTCGATATCGCACATGAAGAGAACGCGACCCTGGTCATAGCAACGCACGATCAGCGATTGAAAAAATACATTCACAACGAGTTGAGATTAAAGGCGCACTGAAATGAATCAGGTTAAATTGGTCTGGAATTATCTCTTTGCCCGTCCGCTCGCGGCGATACTCAACATCGTTTTGTTGAGCCTGGGCATCGCGATGATCACGATCCTGATCTTGCTGCGCAATCAGCTCGAGGAAAAGATCTCGGAGAATGCAAGAGGTATCGACCTGGTCGTGGGTGCGAAAGGCAGCCCGATGCAGCTGATACTCTGCAATATTTTTCATGTCGATTTTCCTACCGGGAATATCAAGCTCGTCGACGCTGAGAAGATCTGTCGAAACAGGTTGGTCAGGAACGCCGTGCCGCTCGCGCTTGGCGATAGCTACAGGGACTTCAGGATCATCGGAACATTACGTGCCTACGCCGACATGTATCATGCGGAGCTCGCGTCAGGTTCATGGTTCTCGAAACCGATGGAGACAGTGATAGGGGCCAATGTCGCGGCTACCCTTAAGATTGGAGATCAATTTGAAAGTAATCATGGGCTTTCTGCAGAAGGACATGCCCACGAGGAAAGGGCTTTTGTCGTAACCGGCGTGATGAAAACCACCAATACCGTCATGGACAATTTGATCCTCACTCCGGTGGAAAGCGTATGGCTCGTGCACGACATGCCTGTTCCGGTCACAAATGATTCGACCACCGGCCGCTCGAAACTCGTGCCGTCCGTTTCAGCATCGGACTCAACAATCGAGATAACATCCGTTTTGATCGAATACCGTTCGCCGATGGGCGCCATTCAATTGCCACGAATGGTAAATGCCGAATCTGCGCTCCAGGCCGCTTCACCCGCATTCGAAACGGTGAGGTTATTTTCGATATTGGGGATAGGCTTCGACATCGTCAACGGCTTCGCTTATCTGCTGATCGTTATTTCTGCATTGAGCATTTTTATTGCATTGTATAACGCCCTTAAGGAAAGGAAATACGATCTGGCCATCATGCGAACGATGGGCTCTACAAAGACGAAGCTTTTCCTGACTATCATAATGGAAGGTGTCATGCTCACCCTCCTTGGGTGTCTAACGGGACTAACCATTGGTCATTCCGTGTTGCTGATATTGAGCCAGGCGGTTGAAGAGTTTGGTAAAGCTGGCGTCAGCGGATTATTTTTTTACGCCGAAGAATGGATCATTCTGGCTGCAAGTTTGTTATTGGGAATAGTCTGCTCTGCCATCCCTGCCATCCAGGTCTACAGGACAGACATCTCCAAAGTACTCGCCGGAAATTGATTTTTGGATTCCTCCGCGAAACTTTGCGCCCTTGCGCCTCTGCGGTTAATTTGCCACGTACAAATAAACGCAGAACGCCTGGAGAAGAGATACGTAGCCACCGCAGAGACGCGGAGACGCAGGGGAAACGCAGAGCTAAATACATAAATGATGAAACACTTGCTGATTGCGTCAATACTCCTGGTCTGTAACATCAGCTGGGCACAAACGACTGATAGATGGGCTGATTTTGCAAAAACGAAGTTCGAGCCGAAGTACTATGAGAAGCTTGGGGAGTATTTGTTTTACCCCACCTTCACCGCGGAACTGAAAGCGCTCGTCGGCAAGGAGATCACCCTTCAGGGATTTTACGTGCCATTCGCCCCCGAAGACGGCGACTACATCATCATATCGAAGTATCCCATGAGCCAGTGTTTTTTCTGCGGCGGGGGAGGACCTGAATCGATTGCCGAAGTGAATTTTTCCAAAAAACAAGACAAGTTCCAGGTTGACGACCTGATCACCGTGAAGGGGAAACTCAAGCTCAACACCGATGACATGGATCACGTCAATTTTATTCTTACCGATGCCGTCCTCGTCGATGATTAAAAGCTGTAAGCCCGTGAGCTCTCAGCTATAAGTTTGTGACTCTTGCAGTTTTTACTTAGAGCTCACCACTTTCAGCTTACAGCTTAAAACTCATCGCTTTGCTTTGTGATCCGTTATTAACTAATTTACATACAAGGGAAGCTATGAGTGCACAACTCTTGCATTACTTACAGCTTACCACTTACAGCTTAAAGCTTTAGTCCTTGGAGACTCCTCTAACCATTCTCAAAAAATATTGGGGCCACGATCATTTCAGGGCGCTCCAGGAGGATATCATTCAATCGGTCATTGCCAGGAAAGATACTCTTGCACTGCTCCCGACGGGTGGGGGTAAATCAGTTTGTTTTCAGGTTCCCGCGCTGTTGCTCGACGGAATTTGCATCGTGATCACTCCCCTGATTGCCCTCATGCGCGACCAGGTCGAACAACTGAAAAAGAAGCACATCCTGGCCTATGCAATTCACTCCGGGATGTCGAAGGGAGAGGTAGACCTGGTGTTGAATAACTCGATCTATGGTGACATAAAGTTCCTGTACGTATCGCCCGAGCGGCTTCAGACCGAGATGTTTCAGGAACGGTTCAAGCAAATGAAAGTCGGCCTCATCGCGGTCGACGAAGCGCATTGTATCTCGCAATGGGGATATGATTTCAGACCGCCGTATTTAAAGATCAGCGTCCTGCGTGAGTTGAAACCCAACGTTCCGATCGTTGCACTAACGGCATCTGCAACAGACGTTGTTCAGAAAGACATCATGACAAGGTTGCTGTTTCGGAAGGAGAATATCTTTAAAAAATCGTTCGCGAGGAACAACCTGTCCTTTGTTGTAAGAAAAACCGAGAACAAGGAGAAGAAGCTTCTGGATATATTGTCGAAAGTCCCCGGCTGTGCAATTGTATATGTCCGGTCGAGAAAGGCAACGCAGGATGTAGCGACGATGCTGGGACGGAGGGGAATCAGATCGACGTTCTATCATGCCGGATTGACGTTCGAGCAACGCACCGCCAGGCAGGATGAATGGATCCAAAACAAGACCCGGGTCATGGTCGCCACCAACGCCTTTGGTATGGGTATCGACAAACCGGACGTGAGGCTTGTCGTTCACCTCGACATTCCTGAAAATCTCGAAGCCTACTACCAGGAAGCCGGGCGTGCGGGACGGGATGGGCTCAGATGCTATGCTGCGATACTCTATCACGACAACGATGTCACGTCTCTCGAAACCAAAGTAAATCAGTCACTGCCATCGGTCGACTACCTGAAAAGAATTTATCAGGCGCTTGCGAACCACTACCAGCTCGCAATAGGCAGCAGCGAAGGAGAGAGCTACGATTTCGACCTTCATAAATTCACGGAGAAATTCAGCTTGCATCCAATCGAAGTATACAACGCATTGAAGAAACTCGAAGAGGAGGGATTCATTCAATTTAACGAGAGCTTCTATAGTCCGTCACTCCTGCATTTCAATCTGGATCATACAGCCCTGTATCAGTTTCAGGTAGCGAATGCAAGATTCGATGAGCCGATCAAAATGCTCCTCCGGCTATATGGGGGAGAATTGTTCTCGGGATATGTTCGTGTGTCTGAGTCGTACATTGCCTCGGCATTAAAGTCTTCGGTAAAGGAAGTGAGCGGTTTCCTGAGGCACCTGAATGATTTGAAGGTGGTCGATTATCAGCCGGTAAAGGATCAGGCACAGATCACTTTCGAGATAGCACGTCAGGATGCCGATCGCCTCCAAATCAACGTCGAACGACTGAATGAACGGCGCAAGCTCATCATATCGAAGATGGAAGCTATGGTGAACTACACGACCAGTACCCATCAATGCAGGATGCAGATGATCCAGGACTATTTCAACGAAGTATCTTTGTCATCTTGCCAGATATGCGATGTCTGCATTCAGCGTCGAAAAAAGGAAAATGCTACCGACTATGATTCCCTGCGGGCGCGTATACTTAAGACACTTAGCGTCGGTGAAGCCATGCCCGTGGAAACGCTCGAAGAAGTGCTGGCTCCGAAAGACACAGAGCTGTTTGTCGATGTGGTCAGGGAGCTTGCGGACGAAGGACTGATCGAATACGATCCGACATGGCGATTAAAGATCGGCAAAAAGGTCAGACCCTGATCCGATGTACAAGTGAAGCCCTGAAAACGTTGCGGCTGAAGAACTCCTCGACGCCGCGTCGCTGCTGATATAGGTGAATGTATCCAGCCTCCAGCGTAAAACGATTGCTCAGCAGCTTGTCTACACTGACATAGAATCTCTGCTGATCGAAAAAATTGTCCTTTGTGTTAACCATCACCTCGTCGGCTACACGCATGGCGATCGTCGGCACATTGTCGTTATTTTTCTTGAGCGCAAAACGGGTCTGGATCCGGTAGCGAATACGCCCCACGAAGTCATAGCTTCCACCGAGTCCATCGAATCGATCTTCCTCGAAAAACCGGCTGTCGAATCTGAGCCGTTGTTGAAGGAATAATTTCTTTAGAGGGATCTCATAGCTGGCTTCGAGAACGGGACGCAGCTCGGTCAGGGGATGGCTGACGATGACCTCCGGCCGTGAGGCATACGCGAGAGAGGTAGTGAACCCTCCTCCAAAATCCCATCGGTCATGTTTGTAGTGCACACGCGAGTGAAAAATGAACTGATGCTGAACATCGGGATTGAAAAAACGGCGGTTGTCCAATTCATTGTTCCACTGCCATTTCTCATTGAAGATGACCTGTGCCTGGTATCTCAGCCAATAGACGTTCTGATGGTAAACGGGCTGTGACCACGCGCTTCGGGCAAGAAATAAAATGACGGGAAGGAATAATCTCATGCTTTTTGCAACAGCTCCTGTGCGTTTTCCAGCGCGACCTTCGAAGGTTTCGATCCGCCGATCATTTTCGCGATCTCTTCGACCCGTTCGTTGTCGTTCAGCTTCCTGATGTTGCTGACGGTCTTTGATTCGCTGTTGTCCTTGAAAACAAAGTAATGTGTTTCTCCCTTCGCCGCGATCTGGGGAAGATGGCTGATCGTGATCACCTGATGCCGTTTGGACATTCCAACCATCATCTTGCCTAGTTGTATCGCGATCTCTCCGGATACGCCACTGTCAATCTCGTCCAGGATCAGTGTTGGCATCGCCGTCTTTTCGGCCATGATGCATTTGATGGCAAACATCAGCCTTGAAAATTCTCCACCGGATGCAACCTGTGCCAGTGGACGTTGTGGGATGCCCTTGTTGGCAGAGAAAAGCACATCCACTTCGTCGAGCCCCGACGACGCAGGAGCAATGTCCACACTGGCAACTGACAATGCTGCATTAGGTATGCCGAGATCCTTCAATAGTTTGGTGATCTGTGAGCAAAGGGGATCGAATATCTTTTTTCTGCTCGCCGACAATTGTTTGCCCTTCTCTACAACATTTTTTTCTGACTCCCTGAATTTACGCTCCGCGACGGTGAGTGCTTCATCGAGATTGGAAGTGAGTTCATTCTTCGCGGATAGTGTATCGCGCAGCTGGATCAGCTCGTCGCGATTCGCCAGGTGGTGTTTCTTCAGCAGCCGGTATAGCGTACTGAGTTTTTCCTGGACGAGCTGCGTTTTTTCCGCGTCAAACTCCACCCCGCCTTCTTCCCGTTCTACCTCGTCGGCAATGTCGGCGATCTCGATCTTCGCGCTTTCGAGTCGACGCAGGAGATTTTCGTAGGCCGGACTGAATCCGCTGATCTGCTGAAGATGATTCCGTGCGTCGGATAACATGTTTTGTGCGTTGATCTCCGAGCGGCTGAGGAGCTCAATGACAGCGTTGAATCTGTTCTTGATCTCTTCGGCATGCTCCATCACCCTGAGCTCGGACTCCAGCGACGCCTGATCCAGACTATCGAGGTCTGCCTTTACAAGCTCGTCGAGCTGAAACCTGATATAGTCGGCCTCCTCACGCAGCTGTGTTGCCTCTGATCGTAATTTTTCGAATTCATTTTTAGCTGACACGAACGAAGCCCAGGCTTCTGCGTATTCGTCCCTGAGTTTTTGATTGCCGGCAAAGGCGTCGATCAGTGTTAATTGGAAAGTTTGGTTACCAAGTTGCAACGTCTCATGCTGGGAGTGTACATCCATGAGCATGCTTCCCAGCGATCGGAGGACATCAAGCGTTACGGGCGTGTCGTTCACGAATGCACGTGATTTTCCACCGGGACTGATCTCGCGCCGGATCACCGTGTTTTCGTCGAAGTCAAGGTCGTTAGCCTTGAAGAACGATTTCAGCTTATAGGAACCGATGCCGTATGTAGCCTCGATAACGCATTTTTCATTCTCATCCCAAAGGACCTTTGTCTCTGCACGATTTCCCATCAACAACCCGAGAGCACCGAGCATGATCGATTTTCCGGCGCCAGTCTCACCTGTGATGACGTTAAGCCCGCGTGAAGGCTGTAGCTCCAGGTGCCGGATCAGCGCGTAGTTTTTGATGATGAGGTGTTGCAGCATTATTCCTTTGTATCGAAGTAGATTTCACTTATGCCCGACATCGGTATCGACGTGATCTTCCCGCGCAAATTCCTGATGGCAATACTTCCCGACTGGCTTTTCGTTACCGATCCGAGCAGTACCGTCCTGTCGCGGAGCACAACATTCACTTCCCTGCCCATCAATTCCGGCAATTTCCTTTGAATGGTCTCTTCAGTGTCGATTCGGTGCTGACGTGTTTTCATCAGGAAAAGCTAAACCGAAATTTAAGCGATTTGAAGTGTCAACTTGTGACGAAGGGAAGAAAAATTGCTGGGATCGTCGCAGCGTCAGGCTGCTGGCATATAGTGTTGGAAAACCGCCGCCCAGCCCGGGTAATGAACCTGAAATCCTGAGATCTGAGATCTGAAATGACTGACTAGTTTTTGATCATTTTATCATACGCACTCCTGTTGGAGGGGTCGATTGCCGTAATAATGTCATAGGCTTCGCGCCTGTGCTGGATGTTTCCCTGTGAAAAAACATCTGCCAGCTCCTTTCCCTTGGAGTCGAGGAAAGTGACGATCAGCACTGCGTTGGGGTTGACGTCGCGTGCCTTTTTGATGTCGCGAAGCCCCTTGAGAATGATCTCGCGGCTTTTATCCGGTGTTTTTTCAAATGTGTCCATAGCCAGACGATGGTAAGAGTAGATCGCCTTCCGGACGTCCGTCATTTGAGGATTGGTGAAGTTCTCTACGATCCAGTAGCGGTTGCGGTTGCTCCCCAGAGACTGCCAGCCCGGCCTGTTCGACTGCTGTGCATTGTTAACAACTGTAAGCGCCTTTTGATAATATGGCGTACCACCCAGCTCTGAAAATGAATCGTAGTCGACACCGATGATCAGATATGCGTATACCGCGAGCATTGAGGTGAGATTGGTCGTGAATGTGTTGTCGTTGTATTCGAGTGGCAACGATTCGATGTATTCGAACTCCCAGTCGCGGTCGGCAAAATTGAATATCAGGCTTGAATAGTTCGTGTTGAAGATCGGTCTGGCGGAGCGTATCTGTACGGATGCGGTAAAGCTCCCGATGGAAGGCATCTTGGTGATCGTGATCAGAAGATTGCAGTCGATCTTCTCGTGTGGTTTGAACTCGTCATTCGTCCATTTTCTCCCATTCATGAACTGTTCGATAGACGTCTTCATTTCCTTGAAGATGCCGCGATCGGAAGTCTGAATCTGAGTGGCATTGATGGTCACCGAGCACTTGAGCTCCTGTGCGAGAACCGGCACACAGCCAATCAGAAGAAGGAAGATGATCAGTTTACGCATGGATCTTTTCAATAATAGCTTCTACGATGTCGTGCGCCACTTCTTTTTTGGATTTGAGCTCGAAGGTACGCGACTTCTGCTGGCGGTCCAGGATGGTGATTTTGTTTGTGTCATGGCCAAAACCTGCACCTTTGTCGTTCAGTGAGTTCAGGACGATAAGGTCGAAGTTCTTTGACTCTAGTTTTTTTGCCGCATTCGCCTGCTCCTGTTCCGTTTCAAGGGCAAAGCCAATAATCACCTGTCCGTTGGACTTCATTTTTCCGAGCGAGGCGGCGATATCATGCGTCTTCGTGAGTTCGAGTACAAGGTTTTCATCTTTCTTTTTGATCTTCTGCTCAGCCTTCACCAGAGGTTTGTAGTCGGCCACCGCGGCAGATAAGACGGTTATGTCCGACTGGGGAAAAAGTGAAGTGCACGCGTTGAACATCTCTTCGGCTGATATCACAGACTTAACGTGTACTGCAGGGTGTAAAGTATGTTGTTGTGTAGGTCCGGTAACGAGCTCTACGGTTGCGCCTTCATTGGCGAGTGCCTCGGCGATCGCAAATCCCATCTTGCCGCTCGAGTGATTGCCGATGAACCGCACGGGATCGATGGCTTCGTACGTCGGTCCGGCAGTAACCAGCACTCTTTTTCCTTTTAATCGGCGGTCGCTCCTGAAGAACTTTTGGAGAAATTCTATGATGGTTTCGGGCTCTGCCATACGCCCGCTGCCGGTTAAACCACTGGCAAGCTCTCCATATCCGGGCTCCACAATGTGATTACCGTACGATTGCAATTTTTTGAGATTATCCTCCGTGGCGGGATGCCTGAGCATATCGAGGTCCATCGCGGGCGCGAGGGTCACGGGGCATCTGGCCGACAGATAAGTTGCGAGCAGTAAATTGTCGCATTGGCCGTGGGCCATCTTTGAGATCGTATTGGCTGAGGCAGGGGCAATAACGACTATGTCAGCCCAGAGGCCCAGCTCTACGTGATTGTTCCATTCGCCGGTGTCTCCTTTCGTAAAATCACTCAGGACAGGGTTGCGGGAGAGCGTCGAAAGTGTAAGGGGAGTGATGAAGTCTTTTGCAGCAGCCGTCATGATGACCTTAACCTCGGCTCCCTCCTTTACCAGGAGACGGGTAAGTATTGCAGACTTGTATGCCGCAATACTCCCGGTGATTCCAAGCACTATTTTCTTTCCTTTCAGCATAAGGTAAAGATAGTGAATGTATGAGCTTTAGCTTGTTGGCCAGCCGACAGACCGGCAATTAATCCTGCTTTTCCTCTACTTCGTTGCGCAAGCGGAAGTTGAGCTTGTGCTCGAGAAATTCTTCCGTAGCAGTAGTGGTAGGCTTGGGAAGTCTTTCGTAGAACTTGGAGATCTCGATCTGCTCGCGGTTCTCGAATACTTCTTCAAGGTTGTCTACCGTAGTAGCGAATTCAGCAAGCTTGTTGTTAAGCTCTTCCTTGATGTTGACGGCAATCTGACGCGCGCGCCTGGAGATAACCACAACAGACTGGTAAACGTTACCTGTTTGTTCTGCGATCTTGTCAAGGTCGCGTGTAACAACTGATGATTGTACTGCCATAATTTTAACTATTTGTGTTCTTTAATGAATTCAATTTGTCCATACTGTCCGCATACACCTTTTCAGCATTCTTCAGGAAATTGCTGTCAGGATAACGGTCCAGAAATTCTTTATAGTGTTCGATCACTTCCCTGAAGCGATCAGCTTGTTTGGATCTGATGCTTTTCAGGGCAAGCCTGTATTCCGAATCGATGACCAGATAATAAGCCTCTTCAAGATATTTCGAATCGGGATAATTATTCTTGAAATTGTTCAGGGCCACAATGGCTGCCTTATACATCTTCATCCGGTAATACTGGTATGCATTGTCGAAACCCTTCTTCTCGAGCTTATTCTGCGAGGCATAGATCACATCGATGGCCTGGTCGCGGAACTTGCTGGTCGGGTAACGGTTCAGGAACTCCTGCATGGCGTTCATCGCGTCAATGCCGCTCGTCTGATCCAGGTTGGCGTCCGGCGCAGAGGCATACAGCGAGTAAGCGTGCATGTAACGCGCTTCTTCTGAATACGGGCTTCTTCCGTACGTCTCGTAGAACGTTCTGAATTGCTCCGATGCCAGCAGGTACATGCGATCATAGTACTGACAATAAGCCAGGTAGAATTGTACTTTTTCTCCTTCGGGAAGACCCCTCACGATAGGCAGGATCTGCTCGAAAAGAACAGATGCCCTGTAGTAGTCCTTTTTATTGTAATAATGAAGTCCGCCCTCATACTTGACCCTCCAATCTTCACTCTTCTCTATTTTCCTGAATTTACTGCAAGAAACAAGGACAGAAAGTGCCAAAACAGTAGCTATAATAGCCTGAACATTACGCATAAGCCCGCAAATATAATGGATGTGGCATTACTATAAAAACGCCATTGTAAGACGCGCAAAACGCGAAAAAAGGTTTAAATGGGGCTTAAAAAACTATTATTTCTTTAAGATGAGCTTTCTGGTGATAACACCCTCATTATCAATGTAAAGCGTGTAGAAGTAGATGCCGGCCGTAAGGGCATCCACACGGATCTTTACGCGGGTTTCATCGGCAGGGAGGGGATATTCCTCGATCGAGTTCCCAAGGATGTTGTGTATGAGGATCTTTGCCTTAACGCGGTCGTCAAGCAGGTTATACTCGATATAGGCGATGTCCTTGACCGGGTTAGGATAGATCTCCTTGAGCGTAATGTCGCTGGAGCTATAGATCACTTGCTTCTCCTCGCGTTCCGCAACGGTAAAGTTCAGGTCAAACTCGTAGGTCTCGCTGGGATTGAGCTTATTGAAAGCAATGTATTTGACAGAGCTGTTCCCATGGGCAAGTCCTGCCTCCAGTGCGATCTGAAGAGAGGTAACCGACTGGCCGGGCTCTACCCGGAGGGTATAGTCCTCTACTTTGGAATCAAGGCAGTGGTCATCCATGCAGAAATAATTCTTTTGTGTCGTCCCGATCTGCTGTGAGATCTTTTTCACAACGATGATGACAGCCTTTTCTGTGGTATTCCTGAAGGCGACGGGTACTTTAAGCGTTTCTCCGATAACGCCTTTTACCGACTCGGGAGTAGCGGAAATTTCAAATGACTGGGCGCTAAGGCTCAGCACTGAAATTAACAGAAATACCACCAGGAGTAAGCGAATCATCGGAAGCAAAGAATTACAAGAAAATATACGCAAATGAGAGGTCGCGAACCAGCTTTTTTTAATTTTTTAACGATTGAAGGGCAATTTCCTAACGTCAACTGCGTTAGCGTGTAATTTTCTTCACAAGTTTGGTTCGGCGCAACGGCGCCGTTAACGTTTGCGCTGTGAATTTTATACTTTCCAGGGTTCTGTTTCCGATTTACCTGATGAATTACTTCAGGTCTTCATCGATGCGCTTCCGGACGTTATCCTCACGGGTCGGCTTCACAACGTCCTCCCGGTCCGGCTTGACATCTTCCTTCCATGAAAAGCCCTTGAGTGTCATGTCTTCCTTCTTGAGCTCGTGCGGGGGAATGAAGTTGGCCTCCGGCTTGACCAGGAAGCTCAGGTTATTTACCCGACCATCCTTAAAGCGGATGATGATGTTGCTGCAAATGATCTTGTTCATGCCCATCAGCAGGAAGTTCTTGTCGTCCAGGGCATAATAGAGGCTTTCTCCATTGCCCTGCACGTAGACCCTGCTGATCTTGCTGTTGGTAATATCGGCGGTCATTCTTCTTCCCTTGATCTGGTTGAAATTGAGCAGGGTGTCGCGGGAGATCACAAATGCATTGGCTACGAGGTAGATCTTGTTGATCGCGTTGTTTTTGATCAGCATTCTGATCGAGTCGGCAGTCAGCTGATTGCCCGCCGACCAAAGCACGGGATTCTTGTAAAAGTAGATCGTCGAATCTGCTGATCTGTATTCAAGGGAGTCTGCAACGCCCTGCATATCCGTTTTGAAGATCTTTACATTGTGATAAGCCAGCAATCGCCTCTTTGCCGGATCGGGATTGTCGAGTGAGACCAGTGTGTCCGCACTCATGAACAACGTGTCCTGATCCGTTACTTTTGCCACGTAGGCATTGTTGTACACCTTCGTGAGTCCTTCATTCTTGAAATAGTCGGATGACTGACCGTAGATAAGCAGGTTTTCCTTTTTGTAGGTCATCACGACATCACCGCGAACTTTGTACACATTGCGTATGGCGTCGAGGTCGTATTTATTTCCCACGATGGTGTAATCCTGGGTTTCGCCGGCGCCTTTCTTCAGATCGGATTCCCTCGTGATGGCGTTGTAGACGCCGCGCT
>CBHTUB010000148.1:0-12134 GCA_966095595.1 uncultured Chryseosolibacter sp.
TTTCCTTCAATGACTTGAACGTCCCGACACCAATCCAGAGATCGGCATCGTGCGCCTTTTCATAAACATGCTCAAAGCTCAGTGGCAGGAAACCGTGCGATGAATCACTTCCCCACAAATAGTCGCAACCGGCATCCTTCAGGATTTTGGATGCATAATTTTGTCCGCCCGGAACAAACCATGCATCGCCATAGACAATCCCACTGAGCACCGTGGGCCGGATCCTGATGGTATCTGCGGCTGCCTTTGCCGTGAGATAGCTTTTTTCGATTTCAGCGAACGCCGAATCCGCCTGTTTTTCCTTGCCATAAAAAAAAGATACGAATCGAATCCATTCAGCACGTCCAAGAGGGTGCCGCTCGAGATATTCAGAATTGATAACAACCGGGACACCCAGCTCCTCGATCTTTCTAAACTGCCCATAGTCACTCGTCATCGTATAACCCATCACCAGGTCGGGCTTCAAAACAGCAAGCCGCTCGATGTTCAGCCCCTTATCGACACCCAGCTCGGTCACCGCACCATTGTCGACCCGCCGCCTCATCGAGGCGGAACTTATGTAGTCTGTTGTAGGAAAACCGACGAGGCTTTCGGTTTCGCCCAGATAGTCGAGTAATGGAATGTGCGTGGTCGATGTGCAGACGATCGTTTCGATGGGAGTCCGGATCACCTTGACGTCCGGTCTGTGCGGAGGCACGGAGTCGTTTTTTCCGACAAGAAGATATTGATATCCTTTTGTTGCGCCCTGAAAGGGATACGTAACTTCTACGAGCATCATGCTACCGATGCGTGATGCCTTGAAGCCTTTGGCGTACTTGTTGGCGATTATCACCGTGTCGCCTGAATATTCGGTTGCTTTTATATCTGTATTACGTGTGCTGCACGATGTGTGCAGCAGTGAGAGGCCCGCAAGCCATAACACAAGTCTTTTCATGTGCGCAATATTAGATATTTTGATATTAATGATTCAGACTTTAAGTTTGTGCCATAGATACACGGTTCCGTTGCTGATGACGTCGTCAACGGATTAAAAGGGAATCCGGTAATAATCCGGAGCTGTCCCCGCAACTGTGATCCGCATTTTATTGCTGACAATCTTTTAAGCCACTGTCCGCCAGCCGGCGGATGGGAAGGCGTCAGCAAGTCGGAGAGCCAGGAGACCTGCCGCATATCTGGTTTTAAGTCAAAGCTTTCGGGTGAAAGGCTGATGATGTAGCACCGAGTAATCGTACTACTAATCACTTTTTACTTCAGGCTTTGGATTGAGCAATTCAATTCAAAACGCATGAAGTCTTTTTTGTTTTTTCTGATCATATTTCCATTGGCTGGAGTGGCGCAGCAACGAGATTCGTTGTTGCAGGTGATCGAGGTATATGGTATTCCCCCGGAAAGATTTCTGGTAGGCTCACAAGTCAACGAAGTTGATTCTTCCCTGAGACTTGCCGACCGGGCGGCCACCCTCTCGGATCTGCTCTCCCGGCAATTTCCGATCTATTTCAGAAACTATGGAAGCGGAATGATCTCGGGCATCAGTCTGCGCGGCACCTCGCCGCAACACACAGCAGTTCTCTGGAATGGAATCAATATCAACAGTTTCTCGCTGGGTCAAGCCGACTTTTCCCTGCTTCCTTCAAATGCGTTCAGTTCGATCAAGCTGCACGAAGGAGGTGGCAGCGCAAAATTCGGCAGCGGGGCCTTTGGCGGGACTGTCATGCTGGGCTCTCATCAGGAGATCACGTCGAACAAGCTTGAGGTGATGCAGCAGGTCGGGAGTTTTCAAAAAATATCGACGTCTGTCGCCAATCAATTCAGTGTGAACCGATGGAGCATCGCCACGAAGGTCTATAACACGCAATCCGAGAATAATTTTCCTGTAGAGGATCTTGGAAGGCAGCCGCACGCTGCATATCAGCAACGCGGCCTTCTTCATGACATGACTTATCGTTTGTCCGGCGCAAGTAACATTCACGCCGATTATTGGATACATCATGCCTGGCGTGAAATACAACCCACCATCGGACAAACCCAAAGCAACGATGAGCAGGAAGATCTCAGCCACCGTCTCTGTCTCAGTTACCGCAGCAATACGAGTGTGGGTTATTTCAATGTTACGACGGGCTATGTAAAGGACGAGATCGTTTTCAATGGCAACAAAAGTGTCATCTCGAGGTTCATCGCCAAATCAGCACATCAATATTCTTTTGGTAAAAAAGTGCAAACCGAGGTTACAGCGGAGATGAACTATATCGATGCTGACATTGAAGAATATACCGGCAATCCCAGCGAGTACCGGTTTGATGTCTTTGGCGGGGCCGTCATCAAACTTACAAGCAGGCTGAACGTGTCAGTCGATTTGCGTCAACCGTTTGTCACGGGATTCACGGCACCCTTGCTGCCATACGTCGGAGCCGAATATCGGATCATATCTGGAAAACACCAGTTAACATGGACCGCGAACGGTTCGCGAAATTATCGCATCCCTACATTCAATGACCGTTACTGGCAGGATGCGGGCGCGAAGGATCTTTCACCGGAGGATTCCTATTCAGCGGAAACATCATTGGCGTGGACCAGTGGTTGGCTACACATTCAACCCTTGATATACGCGCAAACGATCAGTCAGTGGATACAGTGGATACCGGACGGCGATGGAAATTATGAACCCAGAAATGTAAAAAGGGTAGCTATTCGGGGCGCGCAAATAAGGACAAGCGCGACTGCGGCTGTCGGTAATTTTAAGATCGCCGGTAACGTGCACTATCAGTATGCAGAGTCGGTTGTAAAGGAGGCTCCGGCTAACGAACAATATTCAATAGGGAAGCAGTTGATCTATACGCCTCTTCACACGGCGTCGTTGTCCTTCAACGTTGAGAGAAAGCAATCACGTCTTCTCATTTCATCGCAGTACAACAGCGAGAGATTTATTGATCCTGCCAATTCCGATCTCTATGCACTTGACGGATATACCCTTGTCGATATTTCAGTCGGACATCGGTGGACGATCGCAAAACATATCCTCGATGCGAACATTGGTGTAAACAATGTGCTCGACCAGCGTTACCGGATGTTTGCGGGCCGGGCCATGCCGGGAAGGAATTACAATGTGCAAATCACTTATCAACTAAACTATAAATCAAAATGAAGCTTTTTAGGCATTTAGCTGTCTGGGGTCTTTTATTTGCTGCCCTTGCAAGTTGTGACAATGAGAACGACGGACCAAAAGGTGAATACGAACATGGCGCCTTTATCATTAATGAAGGTGGATTCGGATCTTCGAATGGATCCGTTACGTTCGTAAATCTCGTGTCACTTGCGGCGGAGCAGAATATCTTTCGCGCAACCGGCTCTGAGTTTGCAGGAGATATTGTTCAGTCCTATACCGTTTCAGGCGACAGGGGATATCTTGTCATCAACGACGACAACAAAATCGAGGTAGTGAATGCCAACACTTTTGCACCGATAGAAACTATTTCAGATCCACAGATCGTGAAGCCGCGTTACGTCGAGGTCATAGGCAACAAGGCCTATATTTCCGTGTGGGGTGACTATGACGAAAATTACATGCTGAAAGATTCGCGTGTTGTCGTGTATGATCTGAATGCAAGGTCGGTCGTAAAATCCATCAAGACCGATAATGGTGTCGAGAACCTGTTATACAATGGTGAGTATCTTTTTGCGGCATCCAATAATTTCGGCATGACCGATACCCTTACCGTTATCGACCCCTCCACCAATGCTATCGTCAAAGAGATCAAACTTTCTTACGGACCGGCAGGCATGGTGGTTGACGCCAACAACGATCTATGGATCGTCGCCACAGGCAGCTACCTGGGGAATGATGGCAAACTTTTTAAGATCGATACAGAAACCTTGACCGTAATCAAAGAGTTCGCGTTTACGATGAATTTGGGAGGCGATCTGTGCCTGACATCCGATAAAAAGAACGTGCTTTTTCATAGTGGAAACCTGGTATATAAAATTTCAATCGATGCGACGCAGATACCGGCGAACCCGATTTTTGAAGCCGGGCTCACTGAGCCATATTCACTTTCACTGGACCCGTCAACCGATGAGATCTACCTGGGTGATGCGCTGGATTACCAGAGTCCCGGAAAGGTGTATGTTTACGGTCTGGATGGCGCCCTTTCTCATACCATTGAGGCGGGAATCAATCCGACGCAGGTAGTGTTCAAATAAAGTATGGATCAAAAGCAACCTGCGACGCTTAAAGAAGGTGAAGACTATTATTTCGAAAAGGGATTGATGGTCTTCACCCAGGCGTATCACCTCAAGCGAGGTTACTGCTGCAAAAGCGGATGCAGGCATTGTCCCTATGGATTCCGAAAGAGCAAAGAGAGTGACGATAAGCTGGAGCGGAGGTAAAGACTCCGCTTTGGCTTTATATCGTGTGTTGCGTAATCCTGCATTTGAAGTGATCGGTTTGCACACGGTTTTTAATGCCGAGAATCGCCGGGTCGGCCTGCATGGTATTCGGGAAGCGCTGATCGACCGTCAAGCCCGCGCGATAGGTTTGCCTTTGACAAAGTTGTACCTCGGATCCTCGGATGATCATGAGGCATACAGGAAACTTATGACGGATCACTACGCCGAATGTGCCAGGGAAAATATAGACGGTGTGGTATTCGGTGATATCTTTCTTGAAGACCTGAAGAATTTTCGCGATGAGTTACTCCTCGAATCGGGTTTAACGGGAATTTACCCTCTGTGGAAGTGTCAAAGCGATGCCCTGTTGAGGCAGTTCCTGGATGCAGGCTTTAAGACCATCATTTGTGCGTGTAATCAACAAGTGTTGGCTGGCGGGTTTAGCGGAAAGATCCTGACCAAAGAGCTAATGATGAACTTTCCAAAGGAGGTCGACGTATGTGGCGAGAATGGTGAGTTTCATACATTCGTTTTCGACGGACCGATCTTCAGGGAACGTGTGGCCTTCTCGTTGGGAGATACAGTGAACAAAACGTATAGCTACAAGATCAGGGACGAGCGGGGCGCCGAGCGGACCCTGACGTCGGAATTCCTTTTTCAGGAGCTTCTATAGCTTGCCCCTGATAATGTAGTGATGATATTCCTGAAGCAACGTCCGGGCTGCTGTTGATGGGGATGTTTTAAATGACCGGATCTCGCCCTCCAACGTGTCTTTCAACTTGAGCAGCGATGGAACCGCGTTGATCTCATCCATAAGGAGGTGGCTGTAATAATCGTTGAACCATGCCACATTCTGCTCGTGCCGGTTCGATTCAAAGAATCCATTCGATCGTGTTTTGTCGATGAATTTTGTGATCATCTGCCAGACTTCGGCGATGCCTGTATTTTGAATGGCAGAGCACGTCAGCACTTTGGGCGACCACTCGTTCCGCGGCGGAAGCAGATGAAGGGCCTGCGTATACTCGGCCTGCGCCTCGCGGGCTTTTTTGATGTTCTCTCCGTCGGCCTTTGTGATCACCAGCGCGTCTGCCATTTCG
The DNA here is from genome assembly GCA_966095595.1 of uncultured Chryseosolibacter sp. Classification (GTDB taxonomy): domain Bacteria; phylum Bacteroidota; class Bacteroidia; order Cytophagales; family Cyclobacteriaceae; genus Chryseosolibacter. The sequence continues at coordinate 5,481 of CBHTUB010000148.1, forward strand.
ATGATACCCTTTTTAATTCCCTGCAGTTCGTCACCTGCCCCGGCAAGCATCAGCAGCAGGAAGAAATCCACCATCTCTTTTACGGCGGTCTCCGATTGGCCAACGCCGACAGTCTCGATGATAATGATCTCAAAGCCGGCTGCTTCGCACAATAGAATTGTTTCACGGGTCTTGTGTGCTACGCCTCCCAGCGTTTTACCGGATGCCGAAGGGCGGATGAAAGCAAGTTTGTTGCGCGAGAGCTCTTCCATTCTGGTCTTGTCACCGAGAATGCTTCCTTTGGTGATATGACTGGAAGGATCGATTGTGAGGATAGCCACCTTTTTTCCGAGGCTGGTGAGGTGAAGGCCGAACGATTCGATGAAAGTGCTCTTTCCGACACCGGGAACGCCTGTGATGCCGATGCGGATAGACTTCCCGGTATAAGGCAATATGGCATCGATCAGGGCCTGGGCGCTCTTCTGATCTTCTCCCAAAAAACTTTCAACCAGCGTTATCGCCTTGGCAAGGGTAAATTTGTCATGTTTCAACAGCCCTTCGGTGTATTCTTCGATGCTGAGGCGATGGAGCTTCAAGAGATGCTATGAATATTTAAGGTGAAAGTGATAAATTTACTACAACCTTACTAGTTATGAAAAAATCTATCCTCCGTGGAGCATTAGTCACGGCCTTCGTATTCCTCATGATGTGGGGGTTACAGGGATTGAGTGAATGGAAAATACTAAGTGCTTTCGATCCCATCTCGCAGGCGCTCGGTGAGTTTGCCCTTACCGATTACGTATTTTCGAAAATTCGCCCAGATCCCGAAATTGATGAGCGGATAGTGTTGGTCAATATTGGCGAACTGAGTAGGGCCGAAATTGCCCAGCAGATTAATACTGTCAGTTCTCTGGGTGCAAAGGTAATCGGCATAGATAGTTTCTTTAATTGTGAGGGTGGCCTAGAAGACACAGTAAATTGCCCACAACTCCTTGATACCCTTTCGAACTTGATGTTGAGCGGGGCCATCGCCCAGGCTGGTAACGTGGTTCTTGTTTCGCGATTACTGCAAACAGATTCCCTGTATATGCTTAAGGCGTCCGAAGAAATATTTGATAGTATCGAATATTCATCACCGATGTTCAGTGAGTTCGCGGCACGCAACGCTTATGCAAACCTTCCAACAGGCGATGCGGAAAATAACAACGCGGCTACTTATCAGGAAGACGTTAAGATCTGCAAGACAATATTCCCGCAGATGATGGTAAACGGTAAGCGCGAACTGGCATTCTCAGTCCAAATGGCCTGGCTATATGATTCTGTTAAGACAGAACGTTTTTTGGCACGAAATAAAACTGAGGAAATCATTAATTTCAGAGGTAACATCAATATCTCGGATGTCAAGCTTAAGCACCACGCCGGGCAAATGACAAGCGTCACAAATTACAATGCGTTGTGTTTTGCTATAGACTGGGATCAGCTTGCGAGGGGAGAGTACGATTCGTCGATCTTCAAAGATGCCATCGTGATCCTGGGATTCCTTGGAAAACGATTTGGTGATCCCGCGTGGGAAGACAAATTTTTCACCCCATTGAATACTAAGGTGGCCGGGAGAGCTAACCCCGATATGTACGGTCCTGTAATCCACGCAAATACTGTAGCAATGATTCTTAATGAGGATTATGTAGATGAGCTCCCCCTTTGGGCGCAAGTTTTCATTGCCGTTGTAATGTGCTTTTTGAACGTTATACTTTTTGCGTGGATAGACAATCGCTTCCCTTATCTTTATGACGGACTGTCAGTTGTCCTGCAGATCATAGAAATCATTTTGCTGTCTTCGTTGATTGTCTGGGTCTTCGCCGAATTCAGTATCAAGTTGGAATTGGCATTATCGATGGTTGCGGTTGCATTAATTGGTCCGTGTTTTGATATTTACAAATCCATTGAAAATACCATAGAACGGGTGCTTACTACAAGGAGGCAGGCCGTATTAACTACAGAAAAACAGGAAAATCTTTAAATTTACCGCTCTCAAGCAATCCGATACCATGAAAAAAACGATCAAACTATCACTCATTTTAGGGTTTTTAGTGTCTGTCTCGGCTTTATATGCGCAAAACACCAAGGATTATGAATTTAAGGTGCTTGCCAACAAGGGAACAAACGAGGTTAAGACCGGCGACACCTGGCAACCGCTTAAGACCGGAGCCAGCCTGAAAAAGACTGATGAGGTGAAATTGTCAGACAACGCTTATATCGGGCTCGTTCACGCCAGTGGCAAACCTATGGAATTAAAGCAGGCCGGTGTCCATAAAGTTGACGAATTGGCTAAGAAAGTTGGTGGTGGTGCAAGTGTTTTGAACAAATACACGGACTTCATCCTGAGCAGTAATTCAGCAGAAGCAAAGAAAAACAGATTGAGCGCAACAGGGGCCGTGCACCGTGACGTTGAATCAGCTTCCATCAAACTGATGCTCCCCGAAAGCCAGCATTCCGGAATTTACAATAGCGTGGCCGTTATCAGCTGGGAAGGCACAAAAGTGCAGGGACCTTACGTAGTTACACTGCGCAACATGTTCGATGACGAGCTGACTAAGTTTACAACTCCTGAAACTACAGTTCAAATCGACCTGACAGATCCAAAATATTCGGCAGAGAATGCGATCTTCATTGATGTAGCATCGCAGGCCGATCCAAAGCAGACCTCGAAGCGTCACCTGATCAAAAAGCTGTCACCTGCTGAGCAGGAAAAGATCAAAGTGAACCTGAACGAGATTATGGGAGAAGTATCGGAGGCAACTGCCCTGAACAAGCTTATCCTGGCCGGTTTCTTTGAAGAGCAAAGCCTGTTCATTGATGCGATCGCGGCATACGAAGAAGCAATTAAACTTGCTCCTGATGTACCTTCATACAAGGAAGCTTATGACGAGTTCCTTCTCAGACACGGTCTGAAAAAATAAATTTATCGTGGAAATACGCAGGAAGCCGCTAATACAGCGGCTTTTTGCTTTTTTACTGCAACCTATGATTTGTTGAAAGCGTATTTAAAACCTCAACCCAATCAACCCATGAAATCAATCAGGAGCATGATCGTTCTGATGTGCTTTGTAGCGTGGCAACCGCTTCAGGCTCAGAAAGACTATGTGTTTAAAGTTCTTGTCAACAAGGGCCAGAACGAAGTTAAGGTAGGAGAGAACTGGCAGCCTGTGAAGACCGGCTCGATCCTCAAGTTGGGCGACGAGCTAAGGATCGCCAGCAACGCGTACGTAGGGCTTATCCATAACAGTGGAAAACCACTGGAGCTCAAGGAAGCCAAGGTCTATAAGGTAAAGGAGCTCGAGTCGAAAGTCGGTGGAGGTCCCAGTGTGCTGAACAAGTATACAGATTTTATACTCAGCTCTGCATCGGAAAAGAAAAACCGACTGGGAGCAACGGGGGCCGTTCACCGTGGCTCTCATACGATCAGGGTATTCCTGCCGAAATCGGAAGTAGCATTTGTGTACGAAGACACCGTGATACTTGACTGGGAGCGCAAGGCTGACGAAGGGAAATATGTGGTGAACCTCAAGAGTATTTTCGGCGATGATCTCTATACGACGGAATCAACGGACAACACCATCACGATCAATCTTGCAGACCCTAAGTTCGCGAGCGAAGACAATATCATCGTGGAGGTTTATCCGAAAACTCAGCCTGGCAAGAAACCGGATCCTCCATTTATCATCAAGAAACTTTCCCCTGCCGACAAGGAGCGGATCAAGGCACAGCTGAAGGAGATATCTGCGGAGGTCTCCGGAAACAATTCGCTGAGCAAGCTGGTTCTCGCCGGATTTTACGAGCAGAACAAATTATTGATCGACGCCGGAACGGCTTACCAGGAGGCGATCCGCTTATCACCTGACGTTGAGCAGTTTAAGGAAGAATATCGCAATTTTCTCGTTCGTCATGCGATCGTTGACGAAAAGAAATAATCAATCATAGTCATGAAAAAAGGGCTGTCCAAAGGGCAGCCCTTCTTGTTTCCGGCGATTTGGCAGGAAACATTATTATTCTATTTTTGTGCTTCATTAAAAGCAACTCCATGAGCGTTCTAGTCAATAAAAACTCACGTGTCATTGTTCAGGGTTTCACGGGTTCAGAAGGGTCTTTCCACGCTGGACAAATGATCGAATACGGCACCAACGTTGTCGGGGGTGTTACGCCCGCGAAAGGTGGCACCGAGCATCTCGGCAGACCGGTTTTTAACACCGTTAAGGAAGCTGTAGACAAAACGGGTGCTGATGTTTCTATCATCTTCGTTCCCCCTGCGTTTGCGGCAGATGCGATCATGGAGGCAGCGGATGCGGGCATCAAGGTGATCATCACCATCACGGAAGGAATTCCGGTGAAGGACATGATGGTTGCGAAGAAATATATCAAAGACAAGAAACTTGTTCTGATAGGTCCCAACTGTCCAGGCGTGATCACGCCAGGCGAAGCGAAGGTTGGCATCATGCCTGGCTTTGTTTTCAAGAAAGGCAGGATCGGTATCGTGTCGAAATCAGGTACGCTGACCTATGAAGCTGCGGACCAGATCGTGAAGGCCGGCCTCGGAATATCTACGGCGATCGGAATCGGTGGTGATCCGATCATCGGTACTCCCACAAAGGATGCCGTGGAATTGCTGATGAACGATCCGGAAACAGATGCCATTGTGATGATCGGGGAGATCGGTGGGAACTATGAGCCGGTAGCTGCGAGATGGATCAAGGAAAATGGTAACAAGAAGCCTGTAGTTGGATTTATCGCTGGACAAACAGCTCCTCCGGGACGCAGAATGGGTCACGCAGGTGCGATCATCGGCGGTGCTGAGGACACTGCTGCTGCAAAAATGAAGATCATGAAAGAGTGCGGCCTCCACGTCGTAGAGTCTCCCGCGGAGATCGGCGATACGATGGTAAAGGTCCTCGCAAAAAAATAACGAACAGACATCAAGTCTTTCAGGAAGCCATTTGTTTTCGCAAATGGCTTTTTCTTTTTTAGTTGATCCGACTTAGAACGTCGCCTTGAACTCGTTCTCCAGATATTCGTTAAGATTCTTTAGGCCCTTGACGATGCTTACACTTTCGGCTTCATTGTGGGGATCGTCATTTTGAAAGAGGACCTCGGCGAACATGTCTTTATACATGTAAATAAAGATCTTGCGTTTTTCGCGCGTTCTCGATCCTATAAGGATAGCCTTTCGTTTCAGGAAATCCACTTGCTTAGGCAAGGGCCATCTCCTGTAAAACAGTTTGAAGAACATGGTTGGTATGGGTTGACCTAGATACAGAGCCAATTTGACTCCAGGGCCAAAAAATGCCTTTTTCGACTGAAACAGATGGTTTTGTTTAAACAACCAGTCCAGAGATGGGACGACGTTTTCCAGATTCTAAAAGTGCTGCCTGTTCGTGGACAACGCGGATCAGGGCGTCAGGTATGTCGTTTTGGGCATTAACCCTTTATAAACGCCACTCAAGGCGGCCTAGCTACCGCGAAGCGTACTGCAACCCTGATCTTTTACAGTAACGTATTCGCCAGATTCGCAAGCTCGGAGCGCTCGCCTTTCTCAAGGGTGATGTGCGCATAGAGCTCGTGATCCTTCAGCCTGTCGATCAGCGTAGAAAGTCCGTTACTTTGTGAATCAAGATAAGGTGTATCGATCTGATAGATATCGCCTGTGAAAATGATCTTTGTATTTTCGCCTGCACGGGTGATGATCGTCTTTACTTCATGAGGCGTGAGATTCTGGGCCTCGTCGACAATGAAGCAGATGTTGGATAAACTTCGTCCGCGGATGTAGGCTAGCGGCGTGATCACTAACTTTTCCTGATTCACCATCTCGGTGATCTTTGAATATTCCTTATCGGTTTCGCTGTACTGGTTCTGGATGAACTTCAGGTTATCCCACAACGGTTCCATATATGGATTTACCTTAGACTTGATATCGCCGGGCAGGTAGCCAATGTCTTTGTTGCTCAGTGGAACGATGGGACGGGCAAGGTATATCTGCTTATACTCTCTTTTCTGCTCCAATGCCGCGGCCAATGCCAGCAGTGTTTTTCCGGTACCGGCGACGCCTTGTATAGAGACAAGCTTGATCTCTGGTTTCAAGGCAGCGTGGATCGCAAAGGTCTGCTCCGCATTTCTCGGTTTCACGCCATAGACAGAACGCTTCTCGACATGCTCGAGCATTCCGTTTGCGGGGTTGTAGTAGGCAAGCGCAGATTTTTTTCCGCTCTTCAGAATATAGTAGTGATTTTTGAGCGGCTCCATTTTACCCAGCAGATCCTTCGGCTCGCAGTAACCTTTCTCGTAGAGGAGGTTGATGATATCGGAATCCGCTTCTTCGACAATAGTTTTTCCGGAATAAAGAGAGGAGATGTTCTGGACTTTCCCGGTTGTATAGTCTTCTGCCTGGAGGCCCAGTGACTTCGCTTTCAGGCGAAGGTTCACGTCCTTTGAAACGAGTATAACCCGTTTGTTCTTCTCCTCTTTCTGAAGTTGCAGCGCTGCGTTCAGTATCCGGTGATCGGCTTTCGACTCATTGAAGATCTTGTTGGCGTCAACCTCACTTCTCGTGTCCATCAACACTTTAAAGTAGCCTTTCCCTTTTCCGTTGATCGGATTCCACTGGTGCAGCATGCCGTCCTTCGC
>CBHTUB010000149.1:0-12109 GCA_966095595.1 uncultured Chryseosolibacter sp.
GTGTCGTGCCATCCGTGTAGGTAAAGTTATACGGAGCCGTCCCTGTGAACGTAAACGTCACGTTCGGAAGTGTGCCGCCAGTACAGACGCTTCCTCCTCCACTTGCCGTAGCGGTTGGAAGAGGGTTCACGGTGATAGTAACCTCATCAAAAACTGCGGGGCAGGGACCTGTTGGATCATCCGTTGTCAACCTCAGTACATAGGAGCCCGCAGCCGTAGCGGAGAATTGAACTGTCTCGGGCGTTGCTGTTTGCGCCGTTGATGTTAAAGATCCTCCGGTAGCCGGACTGACAATGCTCCAGGCCGCCGTTGTTGCGGTGCCTCCGAAAGACGCGGTGCTTAGCGTAACACTGCCATTCACGCAAAAAGATTGGGGGGTCCCGGCATCGACGGTGGCAGGATTAAATCTCTCGATTGTAACCTCGTCAAACGTACCCGTACAAAATCCAGCGATGTCGGTAATCTTCCATCTGAAAACGTTCACTCCGGTCGACAAACCAGTTACTGTGGCTGTCGGCGAATTGGCGTCAGAAAATGCGCCGGTTCCGCTAATAACGGTCCACGTTCCGGTCTCGCTTCCGTTTGGACTATTTCCCGCCAATGTCGTTGAAGTTCCGCATACCTGCTGATTGCTGCCTGCATCGGCCTGTGTTGAAACAGCTATCGTGAAATCGAGCGATTTCGAGCAGCCATTACCATCGGTAACGGTTACAGAATAATCACCAGCATTAATATTCGTGCGATCTTCTGAGGTCGGTCCATCGCCCCATGTGAAAGTATACGGCGTCGTGCCACCGGACACGGTTAAGTCTATTGATCCATCTCCGGCTCCGGAAGGGTCGCAGTCCGGGTCGGTAGTCGACGTAACTGTCAGTTCACTGGGTTGATTGACTGTTACAAAGGCCGTTTTATTCTTCTGAATAAATGATCCGGTACCGCTGGCCACAACATCTATACGATATCGTTCACCAGCTCCGTTCGCCGGTATACCAAAACCATCCGCCCCGGGAATATTGAGGCTTCCATTGCCTGGTGTAAAGGAAAATGAAGTCAAACTCGTGCTTCCATAGGATGCAAGAAGTGTCAATCCATTTACTCCTGCGTCGTAGTATAGTTCTACCTTGTAGGGGGCAACTGCATTGGGTGCAGCTGGCGTGATGGTGAGGTTGATAACACCATTGTTTTCACCATAACACAGTACATCCGTCACCGTGGCACTTATGGAAAGACTCTGCGACATTGCGTCGAATGAGCCGATCGAGAAAAGGAAGGCGAAAAAATAGAGTAACCGTTTTTTCATATTAGTTGTCATCGGTTAGCCTGATATAGGTAAAGATCTTTTGCTTGCACAGAAACTTCTCCTCTCCGGAAAAGTCCACGCGCACTTTATAGTAAGAAGTCGACTTTAAATTCCTGAAAACAACCGCATCGCTAAGGCTACCCGCACGAGACTGGATTTCGTTCTCTTCCTGGCCAGTCAACTCGAACAAGGTTACGGTATACTCCTGATTTGTAGTGATGTTTAATTGCAGTGCCCCATCGTTCGCTGCTGACGAAGGCTTGATCTTTTCTAGACTAAGCTGGTGATTGCATTGACTCCGGCCCTGGAGCACAACTCCAAAAAAAAGGCAAATTATGAACACGGTCTTCATTTGAGCGATCAGGTAAACGGCTTTGGTTCTTATAAAAAATTACTTAAACGAGTACCATTATGAATATTCCAACACAATGGATTGTAACCATTTCAACTCCTAAAGGTGAAATATTAAAGCTGGTACTGTACATCTAAAAAATTACTTACCCTATGCAGGTAATATTTAGCTTAAAAAATAACTTTCCGTCTAGAATTTCCGGTTCAGGATCTCGCTCATGACCACAGCTTTCTTCAAGCCCTCCGGATCCTGTAATTGTCTTGTATATTCTTCCAATAAATTTCTCTGTTGGCCCTGCTCGAAGACCTTGAATTTTCCATACTTCATATCCGTGTCACGCACATTCAGCGTCTCCTCGAGAGACGGCCTGTTGAATGCGTTCTTCTTGCCCTCTTCGTAGATCTCATAGCTTTTGCTTTTGCTACGATAGTCAGGAACAGCTTCTTCAAGGTCTTCCGCTTCGTCTTTCAGGTCATCATCATAGTCTACTTCGGAAAACTGCCTCTCTGCAGGCTTTGGCGGACTGACAGGCGGCACCTGTCTGGAGGTCTCCTTCGCTTCCGTGATCTCCCTGAGCAACTCTTCGAAGGTCAAAGCCCTGGGTTTATTCTGATCTGCATTCCGTTCCGGAATGGGATTGGGCTTCGGCGTCGGAGCGCCCGAGCTCTGCTCCCCGGGGCTATCGCTTTTCTTCAGAAATCGCGACAACAGATAGATACCTCCGACGATGATGTAGAACCAATACTTTGCCTCCATTAAAGACAAAAATAACAAAATAATTGAAAAAATGAACGTTTTGAGCGTTTCCACCTATTCGCCTCCCGTTCCGGGGCAACCGGCTTAAACATGCTCACAAATTTCGTATCTGGCTCATTTTGATCGACTTCCGAAAAAGAACCCCTGCAACGGAAGTTTCATTTGGTATTGACTGAGTCACTGCCTTATCTTTGTTTCCCTCTTTTGAAAGAAGGTCACTGATAGTACAAAGTAGGTCCCTACAAATCTTACTGACTACTGTTTCAACTTTTCACTTGAGGATCAACCACTACACAATCTATAAGCATGCAATTAGCGAAACTGGAGATCAAAGGCTTCAAGAGTTTTGCCGACAAGGTCGTTATTAACTTCGATGAGGGGATAACAGGCATTGTTGGTCCAAATGGTTGCGGAAAGTCGAATGTTGTCGATTCTATCCGTTGGGTGCTGGGTGAGCAGAAGACCAGTGCGTTACGCTCCGAGAAAATGGAAAACGTCATTTTCAACGGCACCAGTCAGCGTTCTCCCCAACAGATGGCTGAGGTATCGCTCACCATCAACAACACAAAAAATATTCTTCCGACAGAATACTCGCAGATCACCATCACCCGCAGGCTTTACAGAAGCGGTGAAAGTGAATATCTGCTCAACGGGGTAGCATGCCGGTTGAAGGACATCACCAACCTGTTCATGGATACCGGTGTTGCGTCCAACAGCTATGCGATCATCGAGCTGGGCATGGTCGACGATCTGCTCAACGACAAGGATAACAGCCGCCGGATGCTCTTCGAAGAAGCTGCCGGTATCTCAAAGTTCAAAAAGCGCAAAAAGGAAACACTCAAGAAACTCGAGGACACCGATGCGGATCTCGAGCGTGTAGAAGACCTGCTGTTCGAGATAGAAAAGAACATGAAGAGTCTCGAAAAACAGGCGAAGCAGACGGAGAACTACTACAAGATCAAGGACGATTACAAAGAAAAAAGCATCAACCTCGCCAAGGTTGTTGTCAATAAGCAAAAAGATAAATTCAATTCGGTTACGCAGCAGATCGACGCTGAAAATGACCGCAAGCTCGGGCTCACCTCGCAGATCGCCGAAAAGGAGGCTGCGATCGAAAAGGCCAAGTCGGAGCTGATCGTGAAGGAGAAGACACTTTCCTCGAGACAGAAAGCGATCAATGAATTCGTCTCGAAGATCAGGCAGTACGAGAGCGAGAAGCAAATCAAAAACGAACGGCTGAAACACCTCAATGACCGTGCAAACAGTCTCAGGGAGCAGATCGAGCAGGACAAGAAGAGCAACGAACGTGCTCGTTTCAGCATTCAAAGCCTCGAGAACGAGAAGGAGTCTGCAGAACAGATCCTGAACGAGATCAATCAGAAGCTGGAACACCTTAAAGCGGAATACGAACAGCAGAAGAGAAAGACCACCGAGCTACAGCAACAATCTGACAGCATCCGCCAGATCCAGCGTGAGAGACAGGAGGAATTCTTCCAGATCAACAAGGCTGTGGAGATACGCGAGATCCAGGTATCGTCGTTCAAGCAGGAACTGGAGCGGACTGCAAGCGATACCAGTCAGCAGAGTGCAAGCCTCGTCGAATTCGAAAAGAAGCTTGTCGTGCTCCAGGAAGAGCTCAATCATAAAAACGAAGAGCTCGACGGGCTGAAAAAACAGGAAGAGGAAGTACACACGCGTACCGCCGGACTCGAGAAAACGATCGAGATGATCCGCGAGGAGATGAACGTCACAAGCCGTAAGCTCGACGCGCGTCAGAACGAATATAACCTGACCAAATCGCTGGTCGAGAACCTCGAAGGTTTCCCGGAGGCTATCAAGTTCCTGAAGAAGAAGGTTGCCAAGAATGCTCCCCTCCTGTCGGACATCCTTACTACCACGGAAGAGTATCGTGTAGCGATCGAGAACTACCTCGAGCCGTATCTCAACTACTACATTGTCGACCACGAGTCAGAGGCATATGAGGCCATCAATATCCTCAGCGATGCTTCAAAGGGAAAGGCGCACTTCTTCATCCTCGATGCGTTCGAGAAATTTGAGTCTTCATCGTCACGAATCTATTCGAATGCATTTCCTGCTACCCAGATCATCGAATTCGATCCGAAGTACAGGAAGCTGATGTCGTATATCCTCGACAGGGTATATATCTACGAAGGTGACGTTAAAAACATCCCTGCATCGGATGAGAATACTTTCATTACGAAGAGCGGAAAAGTAACGAGAAGAAAATACAGCATCTCGGGCGGATCGGTAGGTCTCTTCGAAGGAAAGAAGATCGGTCGCGCGAAGAATCTCGAGAAGCTTGAAAATGAGATCAAGGATCTGTCGACAAAGCTCGACGAGATCAGACACAGCCTCATAGAAAAGCAGGGTGACCTCGAGAAACTGAGAAACAACAAGCTCAGACACGAGATCGAGAATCTCCAGAACTCTATCCGCCAGACGAACGAAGAGTTTGTCTCGGTAAGAACAAAACGCGAGCAGTTTTCACAAATGTTGAGCACGGCGGATCTGCGTCGCGAGGACATCCTCGAGAAGATCGACACGTTGCTGAAAGAGCTGGACGAACTTCGTCCGAAGAGCAAGCAGGCGCAGCACGATCTGGACGAGCAGGAAAGCAGGCTTTCTTTCATCACTGACGATCTGGCGAGCAACAGTGAGCTGCTCAGTCAGAAGTCTGCGGCGTTCAACGAACAAAATATCTTCTTCCACCAGCAGGAGAACCGTGTCAAGAGCATCGATCAGGAAGTTCGCTTCAAGCAGGAATCGATGGATCAGAGCAGCAACCGGATCCAGGCCAACTCGGAAGAGTTGAAGAAGAATGAAGACGAGATCAAGACGATCATTGAAAATACTCAAACCAACGACGACGAGCTTCTGGGAATGTACGAACAGAAGGAAGAGATGGAAAAAGGCTTGAGTGAGGCCGAGAAAGAGTATTACGATTCAAGAGGCCAGATCGACCAGGTGGAGAAGGAGCTTCGCGAAATTCAGCATACCAGGCAGAGCATCGACAGCACGTTGATGGAGCTTCAGAACGCGCTCAACGAGAGCAAGCTGCAACTGAACTCTGTAAAAGAGCGTCTTTCCGTGGAGTTCAACGTCGACCTCGATTCGGTCACCGCTCAGGCGACGCCGGAAGAAGCCGAAGCGCTTTCGAAGGCTGACGAAGACCAACTGAGAACGCAGGTGAGCAAGATCCGTGAGAAGCTCGACAACATGGGGCCTATCAACCCTATGGCGATGGAGGCCTATACCGAGATCAAGCAGCGTAATGATTTCATCCTTACACAGAAGGAAGACCTGTTGAAAGCAAAGGAATCGCTTTTCAACACGATCAGGGAAATCGAAGGAGTAGCCAGCGAAACTTTCATGGACTCGTTCAACAAGATCAAGGAGCATTTTATCAGGGTTTTCCAATCCCTGTTTGTTCAGGGAGACGAGTGCGACCTGCGACTTGTCGATCCCAATAATCCTCTTGACTCGGAGATCGAAATTATTGCCAAGCCGAAGGGCAAGCGTCCCTTGACCATTAACCAGCTCTCCGGTGGTGAAAAAACATTGACCGCGACAGCGTTGCTGTTCAGCATGTACCTGCTCAAGCCGGCACCCTTCTGTATCTTCGATGAGGTTGATGCACCACTTGACGATGCCAACATCGATAAGTTCAACAATATCATCCGTACATTCAGCCGCGACAGTCAGTTTGTTATCGTGACCCACAACAAGCGTACAATGTCCTCTACCGATGTGATCTATGGAATCACGATGGTAGAAAAGGGAATTTCGAGAGTTGTGCCCGTAGACTTGCGTGAGCTGGCCTAACCACAATCTTTAGCTATAAAAAAGCCCCGTTTGCCGGGGCTTTTTTATTGACCATCGCTAACCCGATAAGTGCTTTTTCAGAAGACCGAAATCTTGATTATATTGCTATAGGCGTCGTTCGGCACTTAGCAAATCCCACCGCAGCTGACAGGCTTGTTGTACTTTATCGCATAATAATTATATTTAATACATATGATTTTTAGTCATCCCCTTTTTATACGTTGGGATTGTCCTGACATACCCCAACAGACGGGATTGTGTTTTTCAAGTTCACTCCTCCCCTTTCGGTCCAAGTGTAAGACGCCGTTAACTTCCATATCCTATTAAGCATGAGATATCTTTTACTCTTGTTTCTTGCCTCGTGTATCAATATCCCGGCTATAGCCCAGGAAAACCGCGTAACGGGAAAGGTAACCAGTGCCGAGGGGGAGCCGTTGCCGGGGGTTGGAGTGGTCATCAAAAACACCAGCCTCGGAACAACAACCGACCTGAATGGCGATTTTGTCATCAACGTACAATCGCCGGACAACATCCTCGTGTTCTCTTTCATCGGATACCAAACAAAGGAAGAGGTCGTCGGAGCGAGAACTTCGATCGATGTCCGGCTGAGTGTGCAGTCGAAGGAACTTGAAGAGGTGGTGATCACCGGCTTCCAGGAGGTGGACCGGAAGATCTTTACGGGAGCAGCCTCGACCGTAAAGATGAGCGACATCAAAAGCGCGGGCATGAGCGATGCTACCAGGATGCTTGAAGGTAAAGTTGCTGGTGTGACCGTTGACAACGTATCTGGAACATTCGGAACAACACCCAAGATCAGGATTCGGGGAAATACAACGATCAACGGAGACACGAAGCCCTTGATGGTGATCGATGGTGTTATCCTGGAGGATCTCAACAACGTGAGCGCCGATGACATCATCACCGGTAATGCGAATACTCTTACAACATCGTCAATAGCCGGCCTTAACCCCGATGACATAGAATCCCAACAGATCCTCAAGGATGCGTCGGCAACGGCTTTGTATGGAACACGCGCCAAAAACGGTGTTATCGTTATCACTACCAAGCGGGGTAAAAGCGGACCGACCCGGGTGAATTATTCAGGAAATTTTTCACTCAACATTCGCCCCACCTACAAGCAGTTCGACATCATGAACTCAGTTGACGAGATGTCGGTGTACAGGGAGATGTATGAAAAAGGTCTTATCGACATCACGACGTCCGTGAAAGCACAAAACTACGGGCCTCTCGGAAAAATGTTCACGCTGATTGCGGATCACGAACTGAACTGGGGTCCGAACGGGTCGCTCAACGAACAATTCCTGAACAAATATGAAAATGCGAATACGGATTGGTTCGATGTGCTGTTTAGGGATATGTCACTTCAGCAACAGCACTCCGTGAGCCTGACTTCGGGAACGGATAAACATACCAGTTATTATTCACTCAGCTTCCTCCACGACAACGGACAGACTATTGCGGATAACGTAAAGCGTTATGCAGGGACGGCTAAGAACAGTTTTCAGTTCAGCAACAAGTTCAATCTCGATCTGAAGGTAACGGCCAACTATCGTGATCAACAGGTTCCGGGAACTCAGAACCGGGACTTCGACCCGATCTCAGGCAGATATAAAAGGGACTTCGACATTAACCCATTGAGCTATGCGTTGAATACAAGTCGCTCGATCAGACCTTACGACGATGCCGGAGGTCTTGAATACTTCCGGAGAAACTATGCTCCATTCAACATCCTGCGCGAACTCGAGCTTAACTTTATCAACATCAAGGTCTCCGATATCTCTACGCAGGCGGATATCAAGTACGACATCCGCGATGACATCACCTTCAGCAGTACTGTCCAGGGACGTTACGCCACAACAAAACGCGAGCACGTGATCCATGAGCAGTCCAATCAGGCCGAAGCCTATCGCGCAGATGACACACAGTACTTTCAGGAATCCAATCCCCTATTATTCAGGGATCCGGATGATCCGGGGGCGCAACCCAAAGTCATCTTGCCCGAAGGCGGATTCAACAACATCAACGAAGATGAGTTAAGGTATTTCTACGTCAGGAACAGTGTCAACTGGTCTCATACTTTCGATGCCGTTCACAACGTGAGCGTACTTGCCGGTCAGGAGATCAAGTATACGAACCGGAAATCAGTACGTGCGGATGGAATCGGCGTGGTCTATGAAAATGGCGGTGTCACGGTGATCGACCCTGATATCATCGAATTCCTCAACCGGCAAGGTATCAGCACTTATTCGATCGGCGTGGACCGCGAGCGATTTGCGGGTCTTTTCATTAACGCGGGATACAGTTTTAATGAAAAGTATATTTTCAACGGAACCATCCGTTACGACGGGTCCAACCGTCTTGGCAAGAGCCGCAATGCACGATACCTTCCAACCTGGAACATCAGCGGCGCCTGGAACCTTCATAACGAGGATTTCTTCAAATTCAGTTGGATCAACTATTTGAAGCTAAGGGCAACCTACGGCCTATCCGCAAACCTGGGACCGAATACGAGCGCCTTGTTGAATCTTCGATCAGAAGTTACCCTTCGTCCGACGGACACGGAGAGCTATCTCTACATTCAGGACCTGGAAAACTCCAACCTTACGTGGGAAAAACTTAAAGAAGTTAACGTCGGGATAGACTTCGGAATTCTGAATGAAAAGATCACGGGCACGCTGGACGCGTACAAGAGAAATGCCTTTGATCTCATTGGGGTGTTCCAAACGAGCGGGATCGGTGGCAATGCCTATAAAACGGGAAACTATGCAGACATGACGTCGCACGGAATAGAATTCAGCGTCAATACGTTGAATCTGCGCAGAAATGAGTTCTCATGGTCCACCAACTTCAACATCGGTTATACGCGAGACAGGATCACGCGTCTTGAGTTCAATCCGAGAATGGGCGACGCGATTGCCCAGGGCGGAGCTGCGGTACTGGGAGGACCACGGCGCGGCTTATTCTCAACAAAGTTCGCGGGGCTCGATTCGCGCGGAATTCCGACCTTCTATGATGCAAGTGGCGAGAAAGTTTACATCATCGACTTGCAGGAGCGCGATAACTTAATATCTGTCCTAAAGTACGAAGGATCGGCAGAGCCACGGGGAGCGGGTGGATTGACCAATACCTTTAACTATAAACGCTTCACATTCTCCGTCTTCCTATCGTATAAGTTTGATTACAAGATACGTTTGGATGATGCGTTCAGTCCGCGGTACACGGACTTCAACTCTTTGTCGAGAAGCTTTGTGAATCGCTGGGAGGTACCAGGCGACGAAGCATTCACCAATATTCCGGTGATCCTGGACCAGGAGATCAACGAAGAGGGTAATGCCGATTACAACAGTGCCTATGATCTTTATAACAAAAGTACAGCCCGTATCGCCGATGGCGACTACATCAGGTTGAAATCGGTAAGGTTGGGCTATAATTTACCGGCGGCCTATACGCGTTTTATCCGCGCATCGAGCGCCCAGGTGGCAGTTGAAGCGCAGAACATGATGCTACTATATTCAGACGAAAGATTGAATGGGCAGGACCCGGAGTTCTTCTCATCGGGTGGCGTCGCTCTGCCTCAGCCTCGCCTGATCACATTTTCAATTAATGTCGGCTTTTAAGGATAAGGTGCCATGACAAGAAATATTAAAACAAGAGTCATTCCTTCACTTCTCGCACTGATCATCTCTACTTCGTGCGATAATTACCTGAGTGAGAATCCTGACAACCGCGTCGAGTTGAATACGCCGGAAAAGGCCGCGCAGCTTTTAACAAATGCCTATACAAGCGCCGCCTATACCTTCACCGAGTGGATGAGCGACAATGTGTTGTATACCACCGGCACATATCTTCTACCCGAGCATACTCAACTCTATTTCTGGCAAGATCCCACGAGTGTAAACCAGGATACTCCAGCAAATTACTGGACCTCGACCTACGACGCGATCGCTCATGCGAACGAAGTGCTCGCGGTTATCGACAAGATGTCGGGCGACAGGAAACAAAAACAAGCTGTGAAAGCAGAAGCATACCTCACACGTGCCTACGGGCATTTTATGCTTGTGAATCTGTTCGCCAAACACTACGATCCGGAAACAGCCGATGACGACCCCGGAATACCATACGTCAGTGAACCTGAAACCGTTTTTATCAAACAATATGAACGGCTCTCGGTCGACGACGTTTACGACCGTATCGAAGACGACATTGAAGAAGGGCTCGACCTGGTCGATGACAGTTACTACGCCAACTCCGGAAAATATCACTTTACAAAAAATGCCGCGCTGGCCTTCGCATCACGATTCTATCTTTTCAAAAACGAACCTGACAAGTGCATAGAATACAGTTCACAGATGCTTGGTTCCAACCCTGATGTTTTCCTGAAGGATATAGAAGGGCTGCTGAATGAAAGTGTGAACGGTGAGAACTTTATCCAGCTTTATACACAGCCGACCGATCCAAGCAATCTGCTACTCGTCCGGAACGTGACGAATTTTCCTGTTAACGTGGGATACTGGCCTTCACCGAATCTGGTTCAGGGGCTATACTTCAACAATCCATTCGATGCGGACGACATACGGATCAGCGATCGTTATCCGATCTACCTGCGGGGCAGTGGGTGGACACTTGGCAAATTCGAGTTTCTCTTTGAACGTAGCAGTCTTACTTCAAATGTCGGATTGTATTACACGATTCAGCCCGTTTTCAGGGGTGAAGAGGTGTTGTTAAACCGTGCGGAGAGCTATGTTCAGTTAAATCAGCTCTCGAAGGCCTATGCCGATCTGCAGTACTTTGTGGACAAACGATATGATGGAAATCCGGCGGTAACGCAGAGTGTCCTGCGAAACTATTACAACTCTGCAAACGACAGGCAAAATGCCCTGACATACATTGTCGAAGAGCGCCGCAAGGAGTTCATGCACGAGGGCCTTCGCTGGTTCGACATCAAGCGCTATCACATTACGGTAGTGCATAACGACGCGGGCGGATCCCTGTTCCTGCTTGAGGCTGATGATAAGCGTAAAGTATTGCAGATACCACAGGCAGCGATAGATGTCGGAGGTCTCGAACCGAATCCACGTTAATGATGATGACTATGAAGCTTTTAAAATATCCGATACTGTTTCTGACTTGTGTGGCGCTGACCATCTCATGCAGCGATGAAGATGTCAATGCTCCGATAAAACGGCAGGACGATTCAGAAGACGTAATTGACGAGTATATCCAGGAGAACTTTATAGACGAATATGGCGTGGCTGTACGCTACAAATTCGTCGATCGTTATGTCGAGGCCAACAAGCGGGTTACACCACCTTCACGCGATGTCGTGATTCCGATGCTCGAGTTCCTGCAGGATTTCTGGATCGAACCTTTTATCAGTGTTCCCAATGGAAGGGACTACTTCGAGGACTATGTGCCTGCTGAAGTGGTTTTCATAGGCTCATCCATCTTCAACGACGACGGCACGGTTACATTGGGTACCGCCGACGCGGGAGCGCGCATCACCCTAACCGAAGTTGATGATATCGATGTTTCCAATAAGGCCTGGGTACTCCGCCAATTGGGAACAATCTATCATGAGTTTGCCCACATCCTTCACCAACGACATAACCTTCCTGCCAACTGGCAAGATATTTCTCCCCAGGGTTACACATCTGCCGGTTCCTGGTATACACTGACAGACACGGAGGCACTTGAACGGGGATTTGTGTCGCCGTATGCTACGAGCTCTTTCAATGAGGACTTCGCAGAAACCGCAGCGCATATTCTCTTTTTTGAAACCTTCGATGAGACCTATCTGACGGAGGAAAACTGCAACACTGCGGATTGCGCAGCAAGAA
>CBHTUB010000150.1:0-12086 GCA_966095595.1 uncultured Chryseosolibacter sp.
TTGAGCAAGGGTGAGTGGACTTACGGTAGAATGGAGGCCAGAATGAAGCTTCCCACCGGCCAGGGCATATGGCCAGCGTTCTGGATGTTGCCAACGGATGAAGTATACGGGGGCTGGCCTCAGAGCGGAGAGATCGACATTATGGAACACGTTGGTCATGAGACCTCCACCATCTACGGAACAGTTCACTATGGTCAGCCCTATCCGAACAATAGATCGACTGGTGGAAAATACGTCCTGCCGTCGGGTGTGTTCAAGGATGACTTTCATGTTTTTGCGATCGAATGGGAGCCGAATGTCATAAGATGGTATGTGGACGGAATATTGTATTCAACGAAAACGAACAACGATCTTGCTCCCGAACGGTGGCCATTCGATCAGCGCTTTCATTTTCTGCTCAATGTCGCAGTAGGTGGAAACTGGCCGGGAAGTCCTGACGCAACTACGGTGTTCCCCCAAACGCTCCTCGTCGATTATGTCCGTGTCTACGCTTCCGGTATTCCATACATTAACGGACCGGACCAGGTCAATGCAAACCAAACTGGCCTGCAGTATTCTGTGGCTTCCATTCCCGGAGCGTCCTATGCGTGGACTGTTCCACCAGATGCGATTATTCGCTCGGGCCAGGGTACCAATGCCATATCGGTTGACTGGGGGACTACGGCGTCGCAGATCAAAGTTCAGATATCACAGCCGTGCGGAAGTTTTGAATACACAAAAAATGTATACATCAAGCCGGCGATCGCCTACGAATTTACTTTTGAGAATTTTGACGACAAGCGGAATGTAACCTATTTGTCATCGACCGGCGCCTTTCAGCAGGCAGTCACCAATCCAGCTCCGTCAGGGGTCAACACATCACCGAAAGTGGGTAAGTATGATCGCAACAGCGCCGAGCAATATGACGTGCTGGTATATGGGGTGTCGCAGCTTACGGATGCAAGTCAATACAGTACGAGGAAAAAGAAATTCCTCATGGACGTGTATAGCAACGCACCGGCGAATACCCTGATCTTTATACAGCTTGAAAACAGCTCGATGGCAACTGCCTCGAATTTTCCGAGCGGCCGGCATAGCCGGTACGTTGGATTCACATCCGTTCAAAATCAATGGCAGCGAATAGAATTCGATCTCGATGGTGTGCTCGACTCCTCTGTTCCGCCGGGTTCGGTCGACAGGATGATCGTGCTCTTCAACTCGAACAGTTTCACGGGACATACTTACTACTTTGACAACTTCGACAGCTACAATGTCGGCACATCCACCGGAGACGTTGAATCGCCGACCGCGCCGGCCAACCTGAATTCGCCATCAAGGACGGACATCAGTGTAACACTTGCATGGACTGCATCCGTCGATAATGTCGGTGTGACTGGTTATGAAATATTCAGGGACGCCGTGTCCGCAGGCACGACTACATCAACGACTTTTACGGTTGGCGGACTTTCTCCGTCCACTACCTATACTTTTACAGTAAGGGCAAGGGATGCGGCGGGGAATGTTTCGGGGATGAGTAATTCCCTCACAGTTACCACCGACCCGACTGCTCCCGCCTCTGTTTTTATTGAAGCGGAGAATTTTTCAGCCATGAAAGGCGTGACCGTTGTGAGTTGCTCCGATACTGGCGGGGGATCAAATGTTGCTTCGATCGATAATCGTGATTATACGGAGTACACAGTCAACATTCCGGTGACAGGCATCTATCGCGTCGACTTCAGAGTGGCCAGCGCGGTGTCCACGGGCAAATTCGATTTCAAATCCGGGCAGACAACACTCTCAACACTATCTGTTCCAAATACAGGAGGCACTCAGGTGTGGCAAACAATTTCTGCAAGCGTCAATCTCAACAGTGGGACACAAAAATTTCGCGTCTCGGCTACCGCATCGAGTTTTAGCCTGAACTGGCTCAATTTCGAACGGTCCTCTTCTGCAAGGATGGCAGCAAGCTTTGTCGATGAGGGATCGGCTGAGTCGATACGGACTGGCGACAAGATCACCGTTTATCCGGTGCCGGCAAGTGGCAGACTTGTGATCAGGTCGAATGATGGATCTACATTGCGTCAGATCCAACTTATATCGGACATGGGAAATATCGGGCGCCAGGGAGGATCTGAAGAAGTTGAGCTTGACGTTGCTTCATTGACGCGGGGACTGTATGTTCTGAGGGTTAGAACCGATAAAGGTGTCTACGTTCGCAAGATCGTTCTGCATTGAGATTGTCATTTGTCATGAAAGAGGCCGCTAATGGGCGGCTTCTTTTTTTTATGGCTGAGTACTGTCACGTAACAAAAAAAGCCAACCCTGAATGGAGCTGGCTCTTACGTTTAGGTTAAGGAAAGAAAAAATTATTTCAGCGACTTCTGAAGTTCTTCGTTCATCATCTGATAGTCTCTGTTGTTTGCCTTCTTCGCAAGGTCGAGAGAAGTTGTGGATGAAGCCAGTGCTCCCTTTTTGTCTCCAACTGCTTTCTGGATTCTCGCTTTTTGATAAAATACCCAGAACGCGTCCTTGTTTGATGGCGCCTCGGCAGCCTTGTTGATCCACTCCAATGCCTTGTTGAGGTCTTTGCCGTTTTCGAGGTAGTAAACTGCAGCCTGGAAATAGTTGCCAGGGCTAACCTGCGTGTACTGCTCGATCGACTTCATCACTTTTGCATCGTAGTCAACCGCAACCGTGAATTTCACGGAAGTGTTTTCCCATGCAAGCTGGATCTTTGCAGTCTTGCTGTCGTCAGAGATATCACCGATGTTGAAAGTGAATGTTTCGACTTTTTCGGTGAGCTTTTCAGGCTTCACCTTGAAAGATGCTGCTTCGTTTTCCTTTTTGTATTCTCCGGTATTTCCTCCGAGGTTAACGTCCTTATAAAGGGAAACGGTCCATTCAGTTGCACCAGGGATGGTATAGATGAGATATTCGCCTTTTGGTACGTCGATGCCTTCAACTTTTACATTTTCAGAGAAAGATATCCTTGAGCCTGAGTTGGCGGCTGTTCTCCAGATCTGGCCGTAGGGTACGAGAAAATCTTTTCCGTCGCCGAAAATCTTGCGGCCTTTTGCGCGCGGACGTGCGTAGTCGATCTTGATATCAGTTAAACCGACATTGGTAGAGACAGATCCTGCCGGGCTTGCAGATGGAATCTGAACCTGCGCTTCTGAAAGAAAGAACGTCAGAAGCAAACCAACGATTACTAAAGATTTTTTCATGGTGGAATTAATGTTTCGTTTGTTTGTTTATTTAAGAGGCGTCAAATTTATCCAAATCTTTTAATTCGGGAAACGATTGCAAAACAAGTTGACAAGGGATTTCTATAGGCGAAAAAATGTCGTGACGATCGCTAAAGAATTGCTTGGAAAGGCCCTTTTTACAAATATTGATGGCGTTGTGACGGGAGGGATCATTGTCGAAACGGAAGCCTATTCATGGAAAGAGAAGGGGTGTCACGCCTATAATGCACGTAAAACCAGCCGGAATGCAATCATGTTCGGGGAAGGCGGGTTTTCATACGTTTACCTCTGCTATGGCATGCACTATCTTTTTAATGTGGTCACCAATGTCGAAGGTGTAGCCGATGCGGTATTGATCCGCGCGCTTGAACCGATTGCCGGAGTTCCGGAGATGACCATCAGACGCGGAAAAATTCCCAACCCCTTCCACCTTACCTCAGGTCCCGGAAAATTGACAAAAGCCCTGGGAATCAGGAAAGATATGAACGCCAGGTCCCTGCTGGGTGATGAGGTCTGGATTGCGGATGTGGAAACAGACGCGAAACGCCGTCCACAGATCATTGCATCCCCGCGCATTGGAATTGACTATGCCGGAGAGGATGCAAAATTACCCTGGCGATTCCATTTGAAGGATAACCGTTGGGTCAGCAGGTCGACGTAAACCGGCCGAAATGGCACAAACTTTTGAATTATATTTGTGAGTTAAGCCACGAGGATGATGCGCCTGTTTTTACTCTTCTTTTCTATTTTTTTTACTTTGGCGACGAACGGACAAGCTCCGCCCGAAGACGTGTTTTCAGCCCTGAACTCTCCCCTGGATGAACGAAACCCCGTTATTGCTCCCGATGGTCAAAGGATCTATTTCACGATAGGCAATCACCCGCAAAATATGGGTGGTCGCAAGGACCCGGGCGATATTTGGTACTCAGATTGGACCGGAAACAAGTGGTCTGCCCCTGTACATGCCGGAAAATCCATCAATGATATGGCATATAATGCCGTGGCAGACATCACCGAAGATGGAAACTCCATCATTTTATTGAGTCATTACGATCAATCGTCTACCCGCGCAAAAACACAGGGCATTTCCATAGCCTCACGTGACGGAAAGAGCTGGTCCCAACCGAAAAATATCAACATACCCTATTTTCAGAACAAGTCGGATATCATTTCCGGTGAGCTCTCGGCTGACGGCGCTGTGTTCGTATATTCTGCTGAGACGTACGGTACCCATGGCGTTGAAGACCTGTATGTTTCCCTGCTCAAAAATGGAAAATGGTCTGAGCCAAAAAACCTCGGCCCCGGTATCAACACGGCATTTCAGGAAGTAACACCGTCACTAAGCCGTGATGGCAAGACCTTATATTTCTCGACAAACGGACGAAAGGGCAATGGAAGCTTTGACGTGTTCTCCGCAACCCGTCTGGATGACAGCTGGACTTCATGGTCTGACCCGGTGAACCTCGGCACTTCTGTCAATACCGATGGCCGCGAACTGTATTTCAGGGATTATGAGTCACTGGGATACTCGCTGGTAACATCGACCAAGAATAGCGATGGCTACGGCGATATTAAAATGAGCAGGTACCGCGAGCCGGAAGAGATCATTGTTCAGCGACCCGCCAGCGACAGCTCACTTACAGCATCCACCGGACCGGATCTGTTTCGAAATGAACCAAAGGCAAGACCAGGTGCGCTTGCCATCCGGGGCAAGGTTATCAATGTCAAAACCGGCGAATCGATACCTGCCCGTATCGTGTTCACATCTCCCGACACGACGTGGACAGGAAATAGCGGAGATGGCACGTATAGGGCAATCTTACCGGCATTTAATAAATATCACGTAACGGTAGAGTCAAAAGGTTTTGTTTCTGCGATGGACAAGATCGATGGCCACCTGATCGACATGAACGAGGTCGAGATGAATTTCCACCTTCAGCCTGTCGAGATCGGCACCACCGTCAATCTTAAAAATGTTCTTTTTGTACAGACAAAAACCGAGTTGTTGCCCGAGTCATACGACGAGCTCGATGTGGTGGTGTCATTCTTAAAGAATAATCCCAATGTGAAGATTGAATTGTCGGGCCATACCGACAACCGCGGCGTTCACAGCGATAATGTCAGGCTATCTCAGGAGCGTGTAAACGCCGTGAAACGATATATTGTATCGAAGGGAATCGATGGCAAACGTATCACCGGCAAGGGATATGGAGGAACAAAGCCGATCGCGAGCAATGACACCGAAGAAAGCCGTCAGATGAACAGGAGGGTGGAATTTACGATCAGGAAATACTGATCTTAAGTCGATGCCGACGAATGCTTGCGGCTTGCGGCCTGAAGCTTGCAGCCTTCTACGTACCGCCAACAAACCTTCATCAAAAGACATTCTTCGAGAGAAGCTTGATCACATCATTCTTGTAATTCCTTCCGATCGGTATCAAGTGCTTTCCCATCTCCACATCAGTGGCCGAGTAAGCATCGATCCGGTCGCGGTTTACGATGAATGACCGATGGATCCTGATGAATTTTTCTCTCGGCAGACTTTCTTCGAGGTAGCTGATCTTTTGCTGTGTCACGATCTCCTTGTCCAGCGTTCTCACTTTTACATAGTCCTTGATGCTTTCGATGTACAGTATCTCGTTCATCTTCGTTTTGATCATCTTCTTGTCGACCTTGAAGTAGACAAAGTCGTCGGCAGGAGGGACGTCGTGCCTGAATGAGGTTGGAAGTTGCTGCGAGGCTGCGGGCGATACTTTGGCGACAGCTTTCAGGAATCGCTCAAAGGGTATAGGCTTTAGCAGGTAGTCAGCAACCTCGAGCTCGAACCCATCGATAGCATATTCTCGGAATGCCGTGGTGAAAATTACCTTTGGCGGATTCCTGAGCGATTTCAGAAAATCGATGCCGGATAATTTAGGCATCTGAATATCCAGGAAAGCCAGGTCGACCTGATTTGTCTGCAGGAATGTGAAGGCATCTACTGCGTTTCGGAATGTTCCTTCAAGCTTCAGAGACTCGATCTTCGAAACATAGGATTCCAGGATCTCGATCGCCAGTGGTTCATCGTCTACGATAATGCATTTCATACTCAGCTTCTTTATTGGTTAATCGATAAAACTACGAGGTAGGTTTCTTCGCCGTTGATAATTTTCAGCTGGGATCTTTCACCATACAACAAGTCAAGCCTGCGCCTTACATTCTGAATCCCGATCCCGGCCGAACCATTTCCTTCGATCTCGCCGGACTTGCTGTTCTCTACCTTCACCACCAGGTGGTCAGCATAGCTGTCGATCGATATCTTTACCCACGATTGCTGAAGGTTCTCACTGGCGCCATGCTTGAAGCAGTTCTCGACAAATGGCAGCAGGATCAGCGGAGCGATCTTTCTGTCGCTTACAGCACCGTTTACCCTGAGATCCACGTCGAGCTTGTCGCCATACCTCATTTTTTCGATGTCGACATAGTTCTGTATGAATTTGATCTCGCGGCTAAGATCGACCTCGTCGCTTTTGCATTCATACAGCATGTAGTTGATCAGTTCGGAAAGCTTCAGCACCATTTCCGGCGCACGCTCCGATTTTTTCAGCGTGAGCGCGTAAAGATTGTTCAGCGTGTTGAAGAGAAAATGCGGATGGATCTGTGTCTTCAGGAATTTCAGCTCAGCGTTCAATTTCTCTTCCTTGAGAATTTGCTGTTCCTGCTGTGTGGCATACCAATGTTTGAATAGCTTCACCACCAACGCCAGAAAGACAACGGGATAAATGCCCACCGCGATCGTCTTCAGGATCTTGGGAAGGTAAAAGAATGGATCACGGATGAGCTCGGGATGATAGATCGGGTAGATAAAAGAAAAACCCACGAAACGCTGCATGATACCTGCCACCAGCGAGCCGAGGAGAAATAATCCTGCGAATGCCGTATACCTTCCCGGGAGCAAGAAGCCCGGCAGCAACACATACAAGGTGAAGTATGTAAAAAGCATTCTCACCGGGAGAAACACGAGCTCTTCCAGATACGTCTGTCCGTAATTGTCGGCGAAGCTGCCATAGAGCGCTCCATAAAAGACAACATGAACAACCCAGAACAGTATGTGCTGTAGTATACGGTTCTTATAGATCCAGTTGAGATTCTGCTTCACGTCGTCTGACTGCTTTTTCCTGAGATAATAAACGGTAAAGTTACGAGTATTCCGCCTAAGTAGTCCGGACACAGACCCGAATGCACATTCCGGCTGACAAGGGGAGATCGTTTACCGATGAAAGTAGGTGAGAATGCGGTAAGCCTTAAGCTGTAAGTCAGGATCTCGTCTGCCTATCGCCCCTGTGCGTTCTGGATTTCGGACCACGTGTGAGAGACAGGCCGCGGCCCCCTAAACGCGAACCTGAAATCTTGAAATTTGAAATGTTGAAATTTGAAATCTGCCTTGCCGGCAGATCTGAAACCCTAATACCCCACCGCCGCATCATCCCCCCGCGGATCCGCACCACCCTCGAGCTTCCCATCCGGCAGCACAAGTATCGCGTCAACCCGTCCGAGGCCCTCGAGGTAATCGGCGCCGAACTGATGTCCCATTTTTAATAGGCGAAGGCTATCTTCTTTCATGATGGCATTGGTTTCCGGATAAATGAAGTCAGGCATCCACTGGCTGTGTACGCGACGCGCAGCTACTGCTTCCTGCATGGTCATTTTAAATTCCACGACGTTGAGTATGGTTTGAAATACAGACGTGATGATAGTCGATCCTCCGGGGGTGCCCACAACCATGATCAATTCTCCGTTGCGTTCCACGAGGGTCGGCGTCATCGAGCTCAGCATCCGCTTGCGGGGTTCGATCTTGTTTGCTTCACCTCCGATAACACCATACATGTTGGGTTGCCCCGGCTTGATGCTAAAGTCGTCCATTTCGTCATTGAGCAGGAACCCGGAGCCCGCGACGATCACGCCTGAGCCGTAGGAATCATTTAGGGTCGTGGTCACCGCGACGGCGTTTCCAAATTTATCAATGATGGAAAGATGCGTGGTCTCGGGAGATTCATAGGACATGAATACTCCTTCGCGAATGACGGTTGAGGCTGTTGCCGCCTCCGCAGAAAAATTGCGCATTCTTTCCCGGATGTACATGTCGTCGATCAGCTTTTCGACCGGAACTTTGAAGAAGTCAGGATCTCCCAGGTAAGCAGCCCGGTCCGCGTAGGCTCTCCGTTGTGCTTCGGTGTAGAGGTGGATGGTTTCGGCTGAATTGAATCCCCATTCACCGATGGGATGGGGCTCGACCGACTTCAGCAATTGCAGCAGGGCAATGCCTCCGCTGGATGGTGGGGCCATCGAGATGATCTTGTATTCCTTGTACTTTCCGGTGAGCGGCGCTCGCCACACGGGTTTGTAGTTCTTCAGGTCTTCCCTGGTGATCAGTCCGCCGCCACGTTGCATCTCCGCGACGATGTCATCGGCGGTTTTGCCTTCATAGAATCCAGCGGCACCGTTGTCGCGAATTCGCTCGAGGGTATGTCCCAGGTCTTCCCATACTATCGTGTCACCTTCGTTCCATGGCCTGAGCAGGAATCCTGGAGGGACCGTGCTGTATTTTTTTAAAGAGTCTTGTATATGGTTCAGGCTTTTGGCCTGGCGTTTGGTCAACGGGAAGCCTTTGAGTGCCAGATTGATGGCGGGCTGGACGAGCTCTTTCCAGGGCAGTGAGCCATAGCGTTGGTGGGCTTCCGCCATACCTGCAACAGAACCAGGCACGCCGGAGGATTTGTGTCCTTTTTCGCTGAGTCCCCTGATCACGTTGCCGGCCGAGTCCAGAAACATATCGACTTCCGAGGCAGCAGGAGCCATCTCGCGGTAGTCGAGCGATGTTGCGGATCCATCGGCCTGGCGCAGAAGCATAAAACCTCCGCCGCCGATATTCCCGGCCGAAGGATAAACCACGGCCAACGCAAACTGGGTGGCGATCGCAGCATCCACTGCGTTGCCTCCACGTTTTAGAATATCGATCCCAACCTGCGAAGCGAGCGGATGAGCGCTTACGACCATTGCAGAATCAGCAATTGTTCCCGTTATTCGCTCCCTGGTGGGAGTCAGGTGACAAGCAGCTAAAGTTAACGCAAGTAAAAGTGGAAAAATGCGTCTCGACATAGTTAACATTGGTAAAGTCACCATAAAAGTATTAATTAAAGTGTTAAATCAAGTTGAGAATTTGTTGCCCGGTAAATGAGCCTTAGAAAAGAAAAAGCGGCGCGCCTGAAAGT
The DNA here is from genome assembly GCA_966095595.1 of uncultured Chryseosolibacter sp. Taxonomy (GTDB): domain Bacteria; phylum Bacteroidota; class Bacteroidia; order Cytophagales; family Cyclobacteriaceae; genus Chryseosolibacter. The sequence continues at coordinate 9,476 of CBHTUB010000150.1, forward strand.
TCAGGTACTCGAGCACACCTTGAAGCTCGTTGGAAAAAAAGCCTTCGATGATATTTATGTGGAGGACATCTGTGAGAAGGTGAAGATATCCAAGGTCACGTTCTTCAAATATTTCCCGCAGAAAGAAGACCTGCTTTTATATCATTTCCGGATCTGGTGCCTCGCGCGCAGCGTGGAGTTCACGCAGAAGCCGAAGGATGGCATGCAAGGTGTCTTTCATTTGCTCGATAAGCTCAGCGAAGAGTGTGAGTCCCATCCCGGACTGATGCTTAGCCTCATCGGCTACCTGGCCGACTTCAAGCGACCACCCAAGCCATTCCCGGTAAAACCCGAAGAAAAGAAACTGCTGTTCCCTGACGTACCGGAAATTACGTCGATCGAGATATTGTCACTGGATCAGATGCTCGAGAAGTTTACCCTCGAGGCGCTATTCAAAAAGGAGATCACCAAGACAAGCTCCACGCGCGACATCACGAATCTTTTCAGTGCCGTCTTTCTTGGTTCTATCATAACAGGCCATGTCAATCAGCAACATCCGCTGAAGATCTTCTTTCGTCGTAATCTGGATAACGTGATGAAAGGGCTGACGTGATCAGTTCTGCACCTTCACCATTTTCGTGCGCTTGACGCGTTTGTCGTTCTTCCGGTCAAACCATCGGTGTTGATACTTAGGCTTCACAACCTTTGTCGTGTACTTCGATTTCCCGCGGTTGCTGCATTGAGGCAGAATGAGGATCAACAGTACCAGAACCAACAGCGGAAATTTTACTTTCATAGCGGGATGGCGTAAAATTAGTATTTTTCAGCACGCCCGAACGATCGGAGCTGTGATTTTTAACCTGTGTCCGTTTATTAAAAACTATTCTCCAGGACGAGTCAATACGAGACGGAGATTACGAGACAGGGGAGAGATGAAACTTTCAGTTGAGCAAACTGGTGAGTGACAGCATTGGCAAGGTCAAAAGGTATGGTTGTATTCTTCTATTCCAGATAAGAAATAAAACACGATGTGGGACGCGCGAAAAATGGCGAACAACTTTCTGATGAAAGCGAATGCGATCAGGCCGGAAGAGGCAGACGGTCTTAAGGAAAAGTCGGGCCTGATGGCAACGCAGGAAATTTTTTATGAGTGTTACATGAATAGTTTCGACGAGAAGAAGGTTGTGGAGTTTCTGAGATCGGCATCTTCGAATGGCGAAGTGAAGCTGCCGGAAGATGTTGACGAACAAGCCTATACAACTTCATTCAGAAGCACTGCAGCGCAGGTATTGAAAGGTCTCGGCGTTTAGGGGACGCTTCATGAAAACTCATTTTCTATAAAAATTTTGAGGTTTTTTTTGGAGATAACAACAGCAAAGCTCATCTTTGCAACCTCATTCTAAAGGAGGTCCGGTAGTTCAGCTGGTTAGAATGCCTGCCTGTCACGCAGGAGGTCGCGGGTTCGAGTCCCGTCCGGACCGCTGAAAGCTCTGAAGGAATTCAGGGCTTTTTTATTTTATCTCGTTCTACGTTTAGATCATTCAGAGCTAAAGTAATTCGGCCGTTAGAATGGCTGCCTGTCATCCCCACAGCATTCTGGGGAGGGATTCGAGTCCCGTCCGGACCGCTGAAAGCTGTGAAGAAATACGGACCTCTTTGCCTTACGTTTACATCATTCAAAGTCAGATCGACAAAAGCTTCTATAAAGGCTTTTCTGAAGATCCCTGCAAAAGGCTAATCCAGCACAACGCCGGAGAGACCATTAGTACCCGCCACCTCGCTCCCTGGAAACTTGTATATGTAGAATTGTTGAGCTCGAAAACTGAGGCTCTGATCAGGGAAAGGAATCTTAAGAAAGCGACAAGGGAGAGAATAATGGCATTACTCGTTCATCCAAAAAATATTGTTCATCAATTTGTTAGCGGAGGCAGTTCAGCTGGTTAGAATGCTTGCCTGTCATCCCCACAGCATTGTGGGGACGGGTTCGAGTCCCGTCCGGACCGCATAAAGCCCGACGACGTAAAGTTGCCGGGCTTTTTTATTTGATGGCATTTTACGTTTACATCATTCAAAGTCAGATCGACAAAAGCTTCTATAAAGGCTTTTCTGAAGATCCCTGCAAAAGGCTAATCCAGCACAACGCCGGAGAGACCATTAGTACCCGCCACCTCGCTCCCTGGAAACTTGTATATGTAGAATTGTTGAGCTCGAAAACTGAGGCTCTGATCAGGGAAAGGAATCTTAAGAAAGCGACAAGGGAGAGAATAATGGCATTACTCGTTCATCCAAAAAATATTGTTCATCAATTTGTTAGCGGAGGCAGTTCAGCTGGTTAGAATGCTTGCCTGTCATCCCCACAGCATTGTGGGGACGGGTTCGAGTCCCGTCCGGACCGCTGAAAGCTCTGAAGAAATACGGAGCCTCCTTCTATCTATGCCTTTCTACGTTTACATCATTCAAAGTCAGATTGACGAAAGCTTCTATAAAGGCTTTTCTGAAGATCCCTGCAAAGGCTCATTCAGCACAATGACGCGTAGACCATCAGTGATCCGATCATTTTATCGTCAGTTTTTTATATCTTTGCGGAGATAAACGTGTATGAACCCCACTAAAAGCCCCCTCGCAACGCTGC
>CBHTUB010000151.1:0-12079 GCA_966095595.1 uncultured Chryseosolibacter sp.
TCGCTTTCCCTGCTCTCACACGATGATGCGGAGTTTGTTCTGCATCTTCTCAATCCGCCAACCGGGCTTCGATATATCGGCGACACAAAAGTAAAAACGTCCGCTGATGCCGTGCGATACATTGAAGACGGCCCCATGAAAAGCTATGCCCTGCGCGGATTTGGCTTGTCTAAAGTCTCGCTGTTACAGACGAATGAGCCGATCGGAATGTGTGGCCTGCTCGTACGGGACTACCTGGAATCGCCCGATATCGGGTTTGCATTTCTTCCGGAACATTCAGGAAAGGGTTATGGCTATGAGATCGCATCGGCCACGATAGACCACCACAGGAAGATGCACAATGTGACCACGATCAGCGCCATCACGGTTCCGGACAACCAGGCGTCGATCTCACTCCTGAAAAAACTTCGCTTCATCGAAAAGGAGAAGCTCCGGCGTGATGGCGAAGAGCTCCTCCTCTTTGAGAACCGCCTGAGCTGATACGGGGGGCATCCCCAATCCCATATGAGATATCTGGAGGAATTGATGTACATTGCAGGCGGAAACGTTAATGGCTTTGCTGGCGTCACTGAGAAACCAATTCTATTCGACACTCCTCACACTGATGATGGCTACTCAACTGCTCAACCTGAGCATTGACGCGATCGATCCTTTTCCCCATTTTGAAGATCTGTCGATCAATGAAATAGAAAGCTGTATCGAGCTGGTCATCGAAGTAGTCCTTGGTCATGAAAATGCCATAAGGGAAACAGAGGATCATGACCATTCTTCCTGCAAGACCGGAAACATGATCGTCCTCTTCGCCTGCACCAGACAACAACTTGCTTTTTCGGATGATCACGGCATCGAAGTATGCCCTGTTTTTTCTTCTATGTCCTTCTTCATAAAAACTCCCGTGCTTGCCATTATATCGCCACCGCCGCGATTGGTCTGACGTTCCTGGATCAGATCAATCTCATTATCAACACGAAAAATTATGGCAGGCAAAAAAAATAAATTCACATTCATAGAGGACACCATCGAGTTCCTCGTATTCTTCGCACGGTGGTTTCAGGCTCCGATCTACCTCGGACTTGTGTTCGGCTGTGCCCTGTATACTTACAAATTCATGGAAGAGCTTTCGTACATGGCGCTCGGCATCGACAGATTCACCGAAGTACAGGTAATGCTCATGATACTCGGCCTGATCGACATTTCCATGGTAATGAACCTGCTGGTGATCGTGATCGTGGGTGGCTATTCGATTTTTACGAGCCGTCTCGACTTTGAAGGAAAAGAGGATAAGCCGCAGTGGCTCGATAAGCTCGACGCCGACAGGCTAAAGGTCAAACTATCAACTTCACTGGCATCTGTTTCGGGCGTACACCTGCTCAAGACTTTTATCGATATCCACGAAGAGACGAAGACGGGAAATTTTGAACCGATGAATTTTGAGATAGCCATTCATCTCGTGTTCATTATATCATCATTGATCCTCGCCTGGATCGTGAATATCCTTGCCAATAAATCCGAAGTCATCAACCATGCCAAAAACGGTCATTAAAAATGGTAAAAAACTACCATTGACCGGCAGTTAAAGCGACTGTATGTTCGCGTAAACCTCAATCAGAGGCTTTGGGTGGGCCATTCATTCGCAGTTTAATGACTGGCTAAAAATTTAGGCAGCCGCTATAGACGATACCGGCTGCTTATTTTTTTATAGGTTTTTATAACTTGATGATCTGTTTCAACGATTCTACGAGGGCCTGGAAATTCGCCGCCTTGGGCAGGAACTGATTGGCGCCAAGATTCTTATACTCTTCGATTTCGCTGTTTAGAATGCTCCCGGAATACATGATGACGGGCACCGACCTTAACCTCCGATTTTTTCGCAGCTCTGCCAATACCGCCTTTCCGTCCAGCATGGGCATTCGGATATCAAGAAAAATATAGTCTGGAAGAAGTGTATCCTTCAATATATGCAACGCTTCCTTCGCATTTTTTGCCAACAGACATTTCGCAAGAGGATTGATCGTCTTTACCGCCCTGAAAAAGAAATCGAGATCATCCGGATCGTCGTCAATGTTCAGAAGTACCATACCGCCACTGTTTCCTTTCATCGCCCAAATAACGTACCCCTTTCGTGGATATTATATCCCGAATAGTTTACCCGCTTCTCTAAAAGATAAACAACCGCATAATGCTGCCAACAGGCAACAGCTGCTACTTCTGCCGAAGGGCGCTGAAGAGAATCTCAACCGGGTGTAGTGCTTTCCTGTCTGTGCCGTCCTTGATCTGATGCCTGCAACTTGTACCGGCAGCGGCGATGATGACTGATGATGGCTGCTTTCTCACCGTTGGAAAGAGTACAAGCTCTCCGATCTGCATGGAAATATCATAGTGCTCTTTCTCAAAGCCAAAGGACCCGGCCATGCCGCAACATCCTGAAGCGATCATGTGTACTTCATTATTTCCGAGTTTCGAGAGCACCTTCTTCACATGCGTTAGTGAAGACAGCGCTTTCTGCTGACAATGTCCATGAAACTTGATCAATGCACGCTGATCCTGAAAAAGTGAGACTTGAATGTTACCTGCATCGAGTTCTTTGGAGAGGAACTCTTCGATCATGAGCGTGTGACTCGCAATACGGATCGCAGCTTCCTTTTCCTCTCCACGAAGAAGGTCCGGATACTCATCCCTGAAACTAAGAATTGCCGAAGGCTCCACGCCCACGAGCGGAGTTTCATGGGTGATCAGATCGCGGAACACCATCACATTTTTCCTTGCGAGCTGTTGCGCCTCCCCGAGCAATCCCTTCGAAAGATAACTTCTTCCTGATTCATGGTGGTCGACGAACTTTACCCCATACCCCAATGCGTCCAGTAGCTTGACCGTCGTGATGCCGATCTCCGCTTCGTTGTAGTTCAGGAATTCATCAACGAACATGTACACGGTTTTTTTGGGACTCGTTGTCCTGGGTTGAAACGAGCGAAACCATTTTTTCCAGGTCACCTTCGAAAGGTGCGGCATGCTCCGGTCCGGCGCAAAGCCGATGAGTTTTTTTGCCAGTCCGCCAGTCACGCGGTTCCCGAAAACAAATCTGTATCCCCATGGAAATACAGATGCAAGCCTCATCGCCAGAGGGAAGTTTCCAATCATCCGGGCACGGAACGGGACTCCTTTGGCCTTGTAATACTGATATTGCCACTCCTGCTTCAACTTTCCGACATCCACATTCGAAGGACACTCCGACTTACAGCCTTTGCACCCCAGGCAGAGGTCCATCACCTCTTTGATCTCATCGTGCGAGAACGGGTTTTCTCGTGTGGACCTGGTCATCATTTCACGCAGGATATTGGCACGGGCACGCGTGGTATCTTTTTCATTGCGCGTTGCCATGTAGCTCGGACACATGGTTCCTCCGCTCAAATGCGTCTTGCGGCAGTCACCGGACCCATTGCATTGCTCTGCGGTGCGTAATATTCCCAGGTTCTCCGAGAAGTCGAGGATCGTGTCGAACTCACGCGTCTCCTGATCCCGCTCGAATCGCAGAAACGTATCCATCGGCGGCGTATCGACGATCTTTCCCGGATTGAAAACGTTATTCGGATCCCAAACTTTTTTCAGGCCGCGGATCAACTCATAGTTGCGCGGGCCGATCATCTGAGGAATAAACTCTCCGCGCAGTCGGCCGTCACCGTGTTCTCCGGAAAGTGAACCTTTATATTTTTTTACCAGCGTAGCGATCTCTTCGGCGATCATGCGGAAAAGCTTTACACCTGCAGTGGTCTTCAGATCGATGATAGGACGAAGATGAAGCTCGCCGGAGCCCGCGTGAGCATAGTGCACACTATACAGGTCGTGTTTCTTCAAAATTTCACCGAAGTCGCGAATGAAAGCCGGCAGATCTTCCACGTCGACGGCTGTATCTTCAATAACAGGAACAGGCTTTTCATCTCCCGGCACATTCGACAACAGTCCAAGACCAGCCTTTCGCAGGTTCCACACTTTCTTGATATCGTCACCAATCACAATGGGGAATGAATATCCAAGTCCCTGCGCTTTCAGGTCGTCGATCAGGCGATGAGCTGTTTCCAACGCCTCAGCTTCCGAGGTACGGGTGATCTCGGCAACGAGGATTGCCTGGGGATCGCCTTCGATGAAAAAACGGTTTTCGATCTGTCCGATATTACGCTTGGTCGCCTCAAATACGTAGTGATCCATAAGCTCCACCGCGGAAGGATTGTACTTCAACGCCACGAGGTTTGCATGCAGCGATTCGTCGATGCTCTTGCAGTGAATGCATACAAGCTTCTTGAACGGCGGATCGAGTGGCGTAAGCCTGATCTTTGCAGCAGTCACGAAGGCAAGGGTTCCTTCGGAGCCGGCGATCAGTGAGCAAAAATTGAATCGATCTCCGTTAGCTTCGAATGGCTTCATCCGCGCGAGGAGATCGATCGCATAACCTGTATTACGACGTTGTATGGTCTTTTTGGGAAACTCCCGTTCGATCGCAGCGCGATTGTCCTTGTCAGAGAGTATCTGATGGGCGTGATGATATACCCGGTCGATCAACTTGTCCGAGGTGGCTGACGACTGCAAGAATATATGTTCATCTACGGGGCCGAAAGTCGCCTTCGTGCCATCGGCAAGGATCGCGTGAACCTCAAGCAAGTGCTCCCGGGTGCTTCCGTAGACGATGGAGTTGGCGCCACAGGAATTGTTACCGATCATCCCGCCGATCATGGCGCGGTTGGCGGTCGACGTCTCCGGCGCAAAGAAAAAACCCAGTGGCTTCAGATGCTGATTGAGATCATCACGCACGATACCCGGTTCTACCCACGCCCATTTTTCTTCGGCGTTGACCTCGATGATCTTCGTGAAATGTTTTGAAACATCGACAACGATGCCTGCGCCGACCACTTGCCCTGCCAGCGATGTTCCGGCAGTACGCGGGATAACCGATGTGCCGTTTTCGTTCGCAAACCGGATCAACCGGACGAGGTCTTCCTCGTTTTTCGGGACAGCCACAGCCAATGGCATTTCCCTGTATGCCGAAGCATCGGTTGCATACAATCTTCGGGTAGTCTCATCAGTGAAGAGATCTCCGTTCAAAGATTTCTTCAACGCAGTCAAGTTCATGATCCAAACATAATTATTTGAGGTCAACTAACCATGAAGAACCATCCGGAGACCAGGCAAGAATTAACTGAAACGTTTGCAGTTCACGTGAGCCTAACGAATGTGCGCTATCTGTTCAACGACCATAGCACGTCCGTATTGAGGGAAAGAAATACATCATCACCACGCGAGATATCTGCAGAAGAAGTCACGAGCAACAGTTCTGCGGATGAGGTTGAAACCTTGACCTCATAATAGCCTCCGCCAAAGCTTTTCCGCTTCACGACTCCGCGTGCCGCTGAACGGCCCCGATTGACGAGAACGATCTGTTCGGGACGGATCATTACCCATTCGCCGGCCCCGGAGATCTCTACCTTGCCAAACAGCTCTCGCGCGACCGACACGGGAAGCAGGTTATAATTCCCGAACAAGGCCGCGACATACTCGGACTGCGGCTGATGATAGATCTTCTCAGGCGAACCACTTTGAACGATCTCTCCGCTTCTCATCACCAGCACGCGGTCCGCCCACGTCAGTGTGTCGTCAGGGTCATGTGAGATGAGAATACAACTGATTCCCGAGATATTGCGGATCACCGAGCGCAATGTTTTTTTGTGGACCATGTCCAGATTGGAGTACGGTTCGTCCAGGAGAAGCAGCTTCGGCGACGAGATCAGAATTTTTGCTATGGCCACACGTTGCTTTTCCCCGCCCGACAATTCATCGGAGCGTCGCGACATGAGATGACTGATGTGACAGATATCAAACAACTTCCTGGCATCGGGCTCCGGGAGGATATTGGCATAGGTAAGGATCTGCTCAACGCGCAAAAACTTCTGCAATTCAAAATGCTGGGAGAGATAGTGGATATCAGGATGACCGGGGACCAGCCGCTCATCAGGTCCCTGCACTAACTTGTCTTCAAAAATTACCTGGCCTGAGGCTGGTTGCAAAAGTCCTGCGATAATCTTCAATAGTGAGCTCTTGCCGGAGCCGGTCTCCCCGGCGATGGCAATCTTCTGTGCGGCCCGTTGCAGAAAAGAAATCCCCGAAAGGACGACCCGGTTATCATGCGCCATGGAGATATCGCGCACCTCTAGAAAACTCATTTCCTGGTCTTGTTTTCCCACGTGTCCATTTTAATTTTTTCGATAAGCAGGGAATTTTTGAATTCGTGAATGAGTCTCTCCATTTCCGTGTCGCGTTGCTCAAGGGCCGCGAACTCTGCTTCGTGGGCGTCGATCACAGGCTTCAGCTTATCGAGGTTGGCCTGCATATTGTCAATCGATGCTTTCATTGCTGTTCGTTCATCAGCGTTTGACTCTTTGTCTTCCTTGTCACGCAACATCTGGATCACCTCTTCGATGTACTTGATCATGTCCCACGGGTTATTGGGTCTGTTCCAGGTAAATTCGATATTGCACTTACGGCATCTGTACCGGTTGCTTTTCCATCCTTTTTCATTCTTCTCGACGCCGACCAGCTTGAGCATGCTACCGGAATGACAGGTGGGGCATTCCGCATTGTCCTTCACCAGTTTTTTCAACTGTTCGCGTTGTTCGAGAATAAATGCCCGGCTGTCGGCGTGGCTGTTCATCTGCTCCACGAATTTATCCACGGCTTCTTCGACCTTTTTATGTTCCTCGCTGAGCTTTCCTTCGGCAATAAGCTTCTTACTCTGCTTCTTGAAGAAGGTCGCTACCTTGACGAGCTCGCGTTCATTGCTTTTAAAATTCTTGTTCATCCACTCGGTTTCTGAAAATTATATAAAAACAGTGTTCCCTGCTAATCAAATATCACTGTCTTGTTGTGGTGCACGAATACTCGCTCACTCAACACGAGCTTAAGCGAACGCGCGAGCACGATCTTCTCGACATCCCTTCCTGCCAGAGCCATCTCGCGGGCGCTGTGACTGTGCGCAACGGGGATAACGCTTTGCGCGATGATCGGTCCTTCGTCGAGGTTGTCGTTCACAAAGTGCGCCGTCGCACCGATGATCTTTACACCCCTGTCATAGGCCTGTTGGTAAGGGCTGGCCCCCACGAACGCCGGAAGAAATGAATGGTGAATATTGATGATGCGATTGGGATATCGCCTTACGAATTCCGATGAAAGGACCCGCATGTATTTCGCAAGGACCAGAAATTCCGGCTTGTATCTCTCAACTGTTTCTATGACCGCCTGTTCATGGTCGGTCCTGCTCATCGCCTCGTGTGAAATGAAGTGAAAGGGTATGTTGAATTTTTCCACCAGCTCCTCAAGATTGGGATAGTTGCTGATCACACACCTGATATTGAAATCCATTTCATTGAAATGATGACGGATCAGCAGATCGCTGAGGCAGTGATGTTCCTTCGTAACAAGGATGACCACATCACGTTTTTGTGCCGACACCAGCCTGATCACCGCCGTGGACGGTAGTACGTTCCTAAGATCATCCAGCAACTGATGTCCATCGAACTGTCCGGAAAACTCCGTGCGCATAAAAAAGTGGCTGAGGTTTTTTTCGACAAACTCCCCATTGCTGATGATATTGAGCCTTTGCTTGTAGATAATATGCGTAATTTTATAAACGAGGCCCGGCTCGTCGGGACAATGGATCAACAGGATGCTGGAATTCATAGTATCGATATCTAAAGCTATCGAAAGATCACAAGCTGTGAGAACGCATCAAAATATTTTGAAACATTAATCGTCATTAGTATAAACTAACGCTCATGAGCCTTAAAGTCATTATCACCGGCGCAACCGGCATGGTTGGGGAAGGAGTTCTTATCGAATGCCTCAATCGTCCCGAAGTTGAAGCTATCCTGCTCGTTAACCGCAAGCCATCCGGATATACACATCCGAAGATCAGAGAGGTGCTTCATCAGAATTTTTTCGATCTTAAACCCATCGAAAAGGACCTCATCGGATATAACGCCTGTTACTTCTGTCTGGGTGTTTCCTCTGTCGGAATGAAGGAGGACGAATACAAAAGGCTCACCTACGATCTCACGCTGAACTTTGCGCAGACGGTCTCGAGGCTCAATCCCCAGATGACATTCTGCTATGTCTCAGGAGCAGGAACTTCTTCCGAAGAAAAAGGTGTCATGTGGTCGCGGGTGAAGGGAAAAACCGAAAATGACTTGAAGAAGCTTCCGTTCAAAAATGTCTATCTCTTCCGGCCTGGTTTTATGGAGCCTACACCGGGCGCAAAAAATACACTGAAGCTGTACACTTACCTGGGATGGCTGACACCACTATTTAGGGTGATCTTCAAAAAAAGCATGGGAACACTGAAAGAGGTTGGGCAGGCAATGATCAACGTTAGCCTAAGGCAGCCCGGCACGCGTGTGCTGGAGGTTCCCGATATCCGCGAGATGGGACGTTAAATATCCAGGGGAACTCTGGGCAATGGATCATTACCGCGAGCGCAGCGGGCCACAGAGAATTCTCTCCGCGGTTTCCGCATTGATCTTGCTCACTCGTTCGACGCGAGCTGGTAGAATCCGTTCTGCTTTTGAAGGCGGATGGTATCTCCCTTACAATTGATGGCTTTATCGACTTCGATTACGGTGTAGCCAACACACCGGGGTTTTCTGATCTCTGTTTTTCTGTTCTGCGTAAGGACTGTAGCAGACGCAATAATCCCAACAGCACAAATCGCTAGCACTGATTTTTTCATTTCGTTTGGTTGTTTAGTTCTTTTCATGACCGGAATTGCCCGATCACCGTTGTGTGCGTGAGTAACGAATGGGAATGGGTGGCGAATTCATTTCCCGGTTTTCGTGGCGCAAAGGTAGGCGACTGCCGCTTGTAAGCGGGACGCAGGTAAGGAAATCGTACTTTAATTTTCCCTCAATCGTTTCCGGAAAAATGCGTTCTGCAACACGTGCGTTCAAAATCAGCCCAAAAACGAAGAAAACGCCTGATTATCAGGTTGACGGACAGCGCGGTTAACCGTATCTTCGGGACTGTTTATAGACCCTGGCTCCTAACCTATGCGCAAACCCCTGATCAAAGGGCTTTCAGCCCTCCTGCTCGTTTTTCTCGTGCTCATGTTCATCCCGACTTTCTTTAAAGAGGAAGTTTCCGACGTGGTTCTGACGGAGATGAATGAGAAGCTCGATGCAAAAGTGTTATTCTCGGACGCCGACATCAACCTCTGGAGGAACTTTCCCAATTTCACCTTCACCTTCGACGACTTTCTCGTCACGGGAAAAGCACATTTTACCGGAGACACTTTAGTACAGGCAAAAGAGCTTCACCTCGTTATTAGCAGCTGGCGATTTATCTTCCTCGGCGAGGTTCAGATACGTGAGATGAATTTATCACAGCCGCACATACATGTTATCGTTCTGGAAAATGGCGAAGCAAATTATGCGATAACAAAAGGCGAAAGCGAGGGCGACTCGACCGACAACTTCAGCCTGAAGATAGAAGCATGTCAGATTGAAGGCGGAAAATTTTTGTACGAAGATCGCGAGATGAGTCTGGAGATGAGCGGAACAGACATCCAGTTCGGAGGCGAATTCAAGGTCGAAGGACCTGTTACCTCGTTCAATATTGCGGGAATTACCACCAACTCCAGTCTCGCCTATGATGGAACAGAATACATCGTTAATAAGGACGTACAGCTCAATCTGGATGCGTCTTACAATACCGAAACGGGCGAGCTTAAGTTCATAGAAAACGACATCATCATCAACCAACTTGCGTTAAGATTTGACGGATCGTATCTGTATGCCGACGATGGTCAGCACTTTGACCTCGGGTTCAAAGCTCTCGATGCGGATTTTGCGGACATCCTGTCACTCAACGACGGGTTGATGAAGGATTTCAAGAAGCTCGACATACGAGGAACCATGTCATTTGGCGGCACTGTGCGTGGCATCTACAACGATCGCTTTATACCGACGTTCGAAGTCGCCATGGTGATCTCGGATGGTCACCTTAAATACAAGAGCCTTGGAAAAGCCCTGAATGACATCAACCTTCAGATGATCGCATCCAACACGGACAGCATCTGGACCAACTCTACCTTCAACCTCACGGATTTTTCCCTGAAGATGGGCGACAACCCGATTCGCGGGAAAGCGCTTATCAGAGGCCTCAAAGACGGGAGCATCGATTCCGATATTCTTGCGCGAATGAAGTTGCACGACCTCACCGACATCTATCCCATCGAAGGTCTTACGCTCGACGGCGATGTAAGTATTGCTTTCGAGTCTAACGGAAGTTACGCGGGAAATATCTCCGATCTGCTTTCATCAAGATCTACACGTGTTCCGAAGTTCAAGCTCGACCTGGCAGTGAATGATGCCGGAATAAAGTACGATAAGCTGCCGGAAGGAATAAAGGACCTGCACCTGATCGTCAAGGCAAACAATACGAGCGGAAAAATTGACGACACCTCGCTGCGACTTGAAAAAATTCACGGCCTTTTCGGAGACAATCCGGTAAAAGGATTTATCCATATGGACGGTCTCAAAAAATCGAAGATCAATTCAGAGCTGGTGGCGAGCTTCGATCTTTCGGAGGTTCGCAATTTCTTTCCCGTGTCTGATCTGGAGCTGAAAGGCCTGCTCAATCTCGATATGAAAGTTCAGGGAGAGCTCAACGATTCATTAAAGCGTTTCCCAATCGTAAATGCAACGGTCAACCTGAAAGATGGTTATCTGAAATCAGCAGGTTATCCGGCGCCGATAGAGAACGCCCACATGCTGCTGCATGCAACAAATCAGTCCGGCAAATTAAGTGACACTCGTTTCCTCATAGACACCCTGACCTATACGGTTGACTCGGAGACGTTCCTGGTAGAAGGATCGGTATCCGACCTTGAACGATATAACTACGACCTTGCCGTACAGGGAAGATTATATCTGGACAAATTGAATGCTATCCTCGGTCTGACGGACTCAAAGATGTCCGGCGAAGTGGATGTGAATTTTCGCACAACGGGAAATCTTGCTGACCTCCGGGCAAAACGGTACCATCAGCTTCCTACCAGCGGCCAGCTCCGATTGGTCGACGTGCACTTCAAGCCTGAGGGTATTCCGCATGACATCCATGTCAGACAAGGCCATCTTTATTTCAGCAACGAAAAGATCTTACTCGACACGCTTCACGGATCGATCGGGTCCAGTGAGTTCAATTTATCCGGGCACCTCTACAATTACCTCGCGTATATTGTGCATAGCAACGAAAAGGTGAAGGGAGATCTTCTCTTCCAGAGCAGCTTCTTCAGCCTGAACGAATTGTTAACGGATGACTTCAGCCATCGCGACACGGTCCATCACGACCTAGCAATGATCGATATTCCGGCGAACGTCGATTTTGTCTTCGATTCGAAGATTGAAAAGCTGGAATACAAAGACATCATCGCCGACAAGCTCACAGGCGAGCTCGCACTGAGGGACGGCATGGTTTCGCTCGAAAAAACCAGATTCGATATACTTGGCTCCGAGTTCGAACTCAGTGGTGACTATGATGGGCGCAATGCAACAAAACCTTCGTTCGATATCGCTTTAAGGGTCACCGACCTCGACATTGCCAATGCGCACACAACTTTCACGACGGTTGCTACCCTGGCTCCCGCCGCCGAACACACCTTCGGAATTTTTTCTATCGACTACAAGCCGAAAGGGAATCTGCATCCAAACCTTCATCCGGTTTTTGAATCGTTTTATGGAAATGGTACGGTCAGTATACGTGATGCCCAGGTCAATGGGATGAAGCTGTTTCATCATATCAGCGGTATCACAAAAAAAGAAGAGCTGATGAACCCTACGCTGAAGAACATCGTAATGGAAACCAATGTCGAGAATGGCACTCTCTATGTGAAACCATTCTCGATGAAGCTCGCAGGATTCGACACGGACATCGAAGGCCAACATCATCTCTCCGGGAACATGAATTACATACTTCGCATTGCCATACCCCCTTTCGATCTGGTGCGCATTCCGTTACACGTTAGCGGCACTTACGACAACCCTAA
>CBHTUB010000152.1:0-12052 GCA_966095595.1 uncultured Chryseosolibacter sp.
CAGGTCCAGGGGATTTTCGTCGTACGATTTCTCACTCGTAGGATCGCCTTTACGCATTTTCACAACATTTCCCTTGCGGATCGCGATGGATGGAATAACCTGGATCATTTCTTGATATTCGTTTTGGACCAGCTAAATTACGATGCTGGCCTGAAAGATTCATTTCAATATTTGCAAAAATGCGTTAAAAATTTGGGCAAGCTGCTGTAATTTGATTCAATTATCGAACAACCATAGTCCACTACTTATTTCAATCGTATGAGATACCTGATCCTGTGTTTCGGTTTTCTAACTTCAATTTGCTGGGAGGCCACCGCTCAGGCGAAAACCCGCAAGCTTTCGTCCAGCATCAACCACCCCTCCATCAACCTGTATGCACCGTATATCAGTGCCGACGGCAATGCGATGCTGTTCCTGACCGATAACACCGAAGATGCCATCCTGACCCCATTCTATACTTTTCGCGACGCTACCGATTGGAAAGCTCCCCAGATATTTCCAAAAACGCTCCATTCAAGGATCAACTTCCTCACCGGTTATGCAATCAGTGCCGATGGAAAGAGGATATATGTCACCACACAGAAAGGACCTGGTGTAGGCGGTTTTGATATCTGCTATGCGGATTGGAAGGGAAGTGGATGGGGCGATCCGGTGAACTTTGGCGCGCCGATAAATACCAAAGGTCATGACGCTGCGCCATCACTCACCACAGATGGGAACACGATGTACTTTATGCGGTGTGATAAAATGGACTTCACAAAAGGTTCAGGTTGTAAACTCTTCTCGGTGAGTCGCAAGTCGAACGGACAGTGGGGCGAACCAGCCGAGCTTCCCGCAAACATCAACACCGGAAATTCACAGGTACCCAGGATCATGGCTGACGGCGAAACACTTTACTTCTCGTCCGATAAAGTCCAACCTAACAAGGGTGGGATGGATCTTTATGTTGCACGATTGAAAGATGGTGTGTGGTCGGATCCGGTTGCACTGGAATTTGTAAACACGGAGAAGGACGATCAATACGTAAGTGCGGGTGGCCTGGGACGATATCTGTTGAAAGATGCATTCGGAGGAAAGAAAAATGAACTGGTTGAATATCTCATCCCCGAGAACCTCCGGCCGAAAGGAATGATGAAAGTTGAAGGAAAGGTTTTAGATGGAAACGGTGCGCCTGCGATGGCCTATGTGGCGGTATATGATCTGAAGACGAACAAAGTCTTTCACAACAGCAAACCATCGGCTGACGGCTCGTTCATCC
The DNA here is from genome assembly GCA_966095595.1 of uncultured Chryseosolibacter sp. GTDB lineage: Bacteria > Bacteroidota > Bacteroidia > Cytophagales > Cyclobacteriaceae > Chryseosolibacter. The sequence goes on from CBHTUB010000152.1 coordinate 1,259, forward strand.
TTTATCTCAAGGAGGGCTCGCGTTATGATCTCTCTGTGGAGCCCGAGCACAGCAATTACACTTACTTCTCAAAACAATTCGACCTCACCACCGACAAGATCCCGCAATGGGAACGCGTGACAGCCACGATCAAGCCGCTCGCAAAAGGCGATGAATTCACACTCGATCAGGTTAAGTTCGTGCCGGCCAGTAGCCAGATAGATATGCAAGCTTCCGCCAATGAGCTTAAACGACTGAGCAGGCTCTTTGCGGGAAATCCAGGCATGAAAGCGGAGGTTCAGGTAATGCTTACCGGATATGAAGAAGATTCAGTTCAGTCATCTGCGGATCTCACAGAGGTGATGTATGATTCGATCGCATCCCAGTACGAAGTCACTGACACGACCGGCACCGTGATTACCCGGGATACTGTTATCGTCAAAACTATTTATCACAACGATAGAACGGATCAACAGGCGATGGCGATCAAGTATTACTTTGTAAGTCAGGGTTTGCCACAAGACCGCATATTGATCAGTACCGATGCCGTTCCTGCTTCAAGACCTGAGGAACGAAAGCTTCTGGTGAAGATAGTTGCCCGGTAGTTAGAAGGAGATCGGAATAGAGACCAGCGTTTTGTCCCACGCGAGCACCATCTCCGTTTCGTCACCCGCTTCTTCAAAGGCTATTGTGAATTGTTCGAATACCTGGTTTTGCTCCACCGGCGCAACCTCGATCTGGAGCACATCCAGTTCGGGTGAGCGGTTGGCTTCTCCGCGGGAATTGATCCCCCACTGGCCATATTCGGAATTGAAAATTATTTTCCAGGTATCTCTGCCCGGAACGGTCCAGAGACTGTACTTCCCGGCTTTAAGTGGTTTGCCGTTCACGAGTATCTCCTTGTTGGTCTCGAACGTTGTAGCCTCATTGGCGCCGGTTCGCCACACCTTGTCGAAAGGAACAAGGGCACCAAAGATATCGCGGCTTTTTTTATAGGGCCTGTTATAAAACACTTTAATGGTAACGTCGCCCTGATTGAACACCACCTGCTCCTCCGGACTTAACGATTTTTCATCCTTGAGCTGCAGGTATATCAGGACGCTGATCAAAGCACCGATTATCGCGACGCCAATAAGGCTGAAAATCAAAAATTTTTTCATCGTATAAGTAAAGTAATTACTTGCTTGTCAATCAGTTAAACTTATAAACATTTTTTTATACTTTCTATATTATTTATTGATTACCAGGTAATTTTACGTGCTTTAAAAAAATAAGATATGAATTTCGCTAACTGGTGGCCATTTTTTGTAGTGATTGCTCTTTTTATTCTTGCTATTGTTTCGCCATGGATCTTCCCCAACAAAATGGTGAGCAAGAAAAAACACGATAACAAGTTCTGAGCTTTTCTCAGGACTCCTTTCATATGAATATTTGTGTCTTCTGCGGTTCAGGCAAAGGTACAAACCCACATTACACAGGTGCAGCTCGATCTCTCGGTAAACTGTTTGCCGGGAACAATATCACTTTGATCTACGGTGGTGGCAACGTCGGATTGATGGGTGTTGTTGCCGATGCCGTCATGGAAAATGGTGGCAAGGTGATCGGCATCATCCCAGACTTCCTCATGAAGCGCGAGGTTGGTCATCGCGGTATCACCCAACTGGAGGTAGTTCACAGCATGCACGAGCGAAAGAAACGTATGGCTGATCTCGCCGAAGGTTTTATCGCATTGCCTGGAGGCTGGGGAACACTGGAAGAGCTGGCAGAGATCCTCACATGGCGACAACTCGGATTGATCGATGATCCCGTGGCTATTCTCAACACTGAAAAATTTTTCGACCCGCTGCTTCAGCAAATGCAGAAAATGACAGACGATGGTTTTTTGCGTCAGGGATGGATGGATGTACTTCACGTCAGCGAGTCGCCTGAACAACTATTAAGTTATTTTATCCGTTAGCGTAAACAGAAATTACCTGATTTACCTATATTGAAGGAGCCAGACTCTTTTATGATACGCAAGTGTAGCATTACACTTTTACTTTTCTTTGTTGTTCTCCAATCCTTCGCGCAGGGTCTGGGCTTCATGATCGCAGACGGAAAGAAGAAGGTGTCCATACCGATACAGGTGTTCAATAATCTTGTCGTTATTCCGGTCATCCTCAACGGACGACTGCCACTCAAATTTGTTCTCGACACCGGAGTGAGGACCTCCATTCTTACACAAAAAGCTTTCAGTGACATTCTCAACCTCTCCTATTCCAGGAAGTATACGATCTCGGGTCCCGGCGGAGAGAAGCTGGTTGACGCATACATCACCAACAATGTCTCTCTCGAGCTTCCCGGCGTGATCGGTCGTGGTCACGCCTTGCTGGTATTGGATCAGGATTATCTGGAGCTTAGGAACTACCTCGGTACCGATGTTCACGGCATCCTTGGTTACGAACTTTTTAGCCGTTTTATTGTCAGGATCGATTATGAAAAAAAGGTGCTGACACTTGCGTTGCCAAACAGACTCAACTTTGGCAGATATCAGTCGATACCCATTTCGGTAGAAGACACCAAACCCTATCTTAAGACCGACATCGAGACCACTGATGGGAAGAAGATCAGGGTCAAGTTGCTCGTTGATTCCGGTGCCAGTCACGGCCTGCTCCTCGATCCACAGTCCGATTCGAGCATACGTCCGCCTGACAATACCGTAAGCAGCATTATTGGGCGGGGCCTTGGCGGAGAGATCACCGGTAAGGTTGGACGTATAAAGACACTACATCTCGGGGAATATCTGATCAATAGTCCCATCGCGAACTTTCCGGATCCGAACAGCTACTTCGACAGCTTGAAGACGGGGCTGACGGCCCGAAACGGGTCCATTGGCGGCGAGGTGTTAAACCGTTTCATTGTTGGCTTCGACTTCTCGAAGCAGACGATGTATCTCAAGAAGAACGCAGCGTTCAAAAAGCCATTTTATTATAACCTCAGTGGCCTGACAATAAAAGCGAAAGGTGTACGCCTTAACGTTTTCGAGATCACTGAAGTCCGGGAAAGGTCGGCCGCCGATCGTTCGGGTCTGAAGGCTGGAGACGTCATTTTGTCCCTGAACGGATTGAGCAACGCCATGCTCGACCTCAATACGGTCAATGCGACCCTGAATTCAAAGCCCGGAAAAAAGATCTCCCTTCAGGTAGACCGAAAGGGAGAGAAGTTAAAAATAGAATTCAGACTGGAAGATATTATCTGATGTCAGCTTTCATCAGCAGAGAGCTCAGCTTCCTCCTGCGATGTTTGAATGCCATATAGATGTATTGCTGGGTTTTCCTGAGACGCAGCGAATTTTTCAGCACCTGGTACAGCGAATCTGCTGTAACGGAAGTCTTCAGAATGTAATCCAGTGCGGTATTCCCGCGATAGCTTTCTTCATAGTTGGAATTTTTCAAAACCGTGATCGGAACATTTTTCGTTTTGCCACTGTGAGAAAGTGTGTCGACAGCCTCGGAGAGCTCCTGTTTCCCGATATTGTCGTCGATGAAAATGTAGTTTGGTTTGAAATTGATCAAACGATCCACCAGACTTCGGATGTCGAACGCGATCTCTGTCGCAATCTTCGCCCTGGTGATCTGATTCAGCTTGGTGAGGATCCCGCTCATATCGATGGGATTATTTCCGATGAGTAATATATTCAGCCTCTCGGAATCCTGGGGACGTTCAAGATTGACTTGCATAACCAACTATTTGTATAAGTATATAAACGAGGAAACGTGGTGAAAAAGATCACCTAATAATCCACTTTTTTTAAGATTTTAATTCCACCGAATGGTTACCTTTCAAATAACAGCACGAGTTGAAAAAGGTAGCCATTATTGGGGGAGGACTCGCCGGTCTGGTGTCCGGAATAGACCTTTCAAAAAAAGGAGTGCCATGCATTCTGTTTGAGAAGAAGGAATTCCCATTTCACAAGGTTTGCGGGGAGTATATCAGCAATGAAACCCTACCCTATCTTCGGGCGCTCGACATTTTTCCCGACGAGCTGGCACCCAAACAAATTTCGAGGTTTCAGCTTTCTTCCATCCGTGGACAATCCGCTACAATGCCGCTTGACCTGGGAGGTTTTTCCGTAAGTCGTTTTTCGTACGATCAATTTCTTGCCCGAAAGGCACAGGCTTCCGGGGTGCAACTTGTGTCGAACTGTGATGTAATCAATGTCTCATTCTCCGGTGATGCATTTAACATTTCGACGACCAATGGAGATTTTTCAGCCGATGTTGTGATCGGTGCCTTCGGCAAACGGTCAAAGCTGGACGTGAAGCTGCAGCGTGATTTTATAAAACGTCGCTCGCCTTATGTAGGTGTTAAATATCATTTCAAAAACACGCAGCATCCCGATGACCTGGTTTCATTGCACAATTTTGAGGGCGGTTATTGCGGCGTCGTAAATGTTGAGAATGGAACTACCAACGTGTGCTATCTCGCGTCCCGCGACAATTTCCGCCGATACAAGACTCCTCTTGCTTTTCAGGAACGTGTTCTTTACGAAAATCCACACCTGGAAAATATTTTCACCGGATCCGACATGGTGTTTGATCGTCCCCTGGTGATCAACGAGATTTCATTTGCTACGAAACAACCGGTGGAAAACCATATCCTGATGCTCGGAGATGCTGCCGGCATGATCACACCGCTGTGCGGGAACGGTATGGCCATCGCGATCCATACCGCCAAAATTGCCTCGGATTGTATCCGTGATTTTTGTTTCGGGAAATGCGATAGGGGTACGCTCGAGACGACGTACCGGAACAACTGGACAAAAATTTTTGCCGGGAGGCTGGCAATAGGCAGGAGCGTTCAAAGACTTTTCGGGTCACGATTGCTTTCCGATCTCTCCATCAGGCTGATGATGCATTCAAAATTTCTTTCCGGAGTTATCATGAAAAACACTCATGGCGAAGAATTTTATGCGTCAGAGTGATAGCTGGAGAATCTGGGTGGTGTCGAGAAAAAGAAAAATAAAGAAAACGTTCAGACATGTGCCGGAGATCACGTTGAGCCACATGGTATGGGTGTAGTCCGCTTCGCGCTTGTTTTGAAAAACAAGAACCATCCAATAGAAAAAATAGGCCATGATCGGTAACACGGCGCATAAAAATATGATCACGATTCGAGGGGTGAATGTCGCATTGAAATACATCATGAAGGCCGCGATGGCAATTCCAAATACTGCTGAAGTAAAGTAAAACGTTCCCTTTACTCCCAGCAGGCTGCTGATGGTTACGTCTCCCCTTTTCAGATCTTCTTCGTGCTGGTAGATCTGCGTCATAGGATAGTTCGCCCATAGCATGAGGCTTGTCAGCACGCCAGGCACAAGTACCCTGGGCACCAAAGCATTTTCAACCGGAAAGTCATTAATGCCGATGTAGATCATGACGAACGTAAAAAGCCCCTGAAAGAGTCCGGTAATGACAAGGCTTGTAAAGGCATACTTCTTTAGGCGAATGAAGGGATGGCTGTAGGCCTTTGACACGGCGCCGTAAATGAAAAGCATCGCCGCAAAGGGCACATTGATGAAAATAAGCCCGAGAATGATGGCAATAGCGTCGAAAAGTAGTGCGAGGTAGTATAAACCCTTCGTTGTGGGGGGAGGATTTTTCAGGCCTCCGATACTTTTCTCGTCCTTGTCAAAATAGCTGTTATACGCGTTGCTCGCCGGGTAAAGAAAGAGATGAACGATGATGAGGACCCATAGCATCCGCGGTCCGTTGAAGTTTGGAGAGATCGCAAGAGCAAATAAATAGATCGGCAGCAGGAAGTAGGAGAACGGTATCCGCAAGTGGAGCAACGACGATCTTGAAAACATAGTTGAACTTTCGAACAAATTAATAGATTTTCTTATTATTGGATACATGAGTTACATCACTTCCATTGGCACGTCCAATCCCCGGTACCGTATTGCTCAACAGGACATCGCAGATTTTATGTTAAAGGCAATGGTATTTCACAATGGAGAGGCCCGGAAGTTGAAAGCCATTTTTCGCTCGAGCGGAATCGAGTATCGTCACTCCGTATTGAGTGATTACGGGAAGACCAGTGACTTCGTATTTTACCCTAATGACCTGTCCGGACAATTTCCATCCACAAAGGAACGACTTCAGGTATTTCGGCAACACGCGCTGCCGTTGAGCGTCGACGCAGCAACCCGTGCTCTGCAGAGCGTGCGGCCGGATGAGATCACGCATCTGATCGTGGTCTGTTGTACGGGGATGTATGCTCCCGGTCTTGATATAGACCTGATCAAGGCTTTGCAGTTGCGACCGGATGTGCACAGGACTGCCATCAACTTCATGGGCTGTTATGCCGCATTCAATGCGCTGAAAATTGCGGATGCATTTTGCACGGCGAGTGCAAGCGCAAAAGTGCTTGTGGTGTGCACCGAGCTCTGCAGCCTTCATTTCCAGAGGGAAGCGACCGAAGACAATCTTCTTGCCAACGCTTTGTTCGCGGATGGATCAGCCGCAGTGCTGGTCGAGTCTCAATCGCAGGCTAAGCTCAAACTAGAGATCACCGGCTTTCACAACGATTTGTCAATAGAGGGCGACAATGATATGGCCTGGAGCATAGGCGACCTCGGTTTCGAGATGAAGTTGTCTTCCTATGTGCCCGACATCATCCGGTCAGGCATCTCAAAGTTGACAAATACATTGCTTGATCGTTTTGGCAAGCTGAAATCCGAAGTTCAGCATTATGCCATTCACCCTGGCGGAAAACGGATCCTTGAAGTGATCGAGGAAGAGTTGACGATCCCGCACGGTAAAAATGTCTCAGCTTACAATGTGTTGAAAAATTATGGTAATATGTCGTCTGCAACCGTTCTGTTCGTCCTGAAGGAGCTGGTGGAGGGTTTTACCGGAGCGAATGTCAACGAAAATATTTTGAGCTTTGCATTCGGTCCTGGTCTTACAATGGAAAGTATGTTGTTAAAAATCAAAAGCGTCTAGTGCCGGATCTATCGAAACGATCATATGAAATCGAGATCATGGACGACCTGAGCTCTTCAGGCGAGATCATCGATGTTACCCTTCATGAGCTTGAAGTGATCAATAAACTGCTGGGTGGCAACTACGTTACCATTGATGGCATCGGAAGACTTTTGAAAGGGGTTCCCGCTAATCATACCGTTACCATTGCGGATGTCGGATGCGGAAGCGGGGATATTCTCAGGTTGATCAGTAAATTCCTGAAAAAAAATGGGAGAGTGGGAAAGCTTATCGGAATCGATGCGAATCCAAACATCGCCGCATATGCAAGAATACATACGTCTCCAGATTATCCCATCGAATTCAGGGCAATGGATATTTTCTCCGATGAGTTCAGAAACTCTTCATTCGACATCGTGACGGGCACGTTGTTCTTTCATCATTTTACCGAAGACCAGCTCGTTTCTTTTTTCAAAGATCTTTACAGTCGCGTATCGATCGGCATCGTGATCAATGACATTCACCGGCACTGGTTTGCGTACCACTCCATCAAATGGCTCACACGACTTTTTTCGAAGTCGTCTATGGTGATCCACGATGCACCTTTATCGGTGGAAAGGGCATTCAGCAAACAGGAGCTGATCGACATTCTTGCGAAGGCAGGTATTACAGATTATGAGATCCGCTGGATGTGGGCGTTCCGCTGGCAAGTGGTCATTTACGCCTGAAATTTCTGGCACAGTTTTTCCTTTAAGTCAATTAACAACAATGTTATGAAACTCCATCTACTATCCGCAACCGTGTTCTTACTTGTCGTTGGATGTGCTTCAGGACCCCTTGGCCAAAAAGTCAGGGAACCATTCAGGGGTAGCGCTTACGAATCGAATAACCGTTGGTTTCGCGGCACTGGCAAAGGTGAAAGCGCGGAAGACAACATTGCGCGTGCGAAAGCCGATCTCGAGGCCAAGTCACAACTGGCTGGCCAGGTGAACACTACGATGAAGCAGGTGGCCGATCAATATCTCGGTCAAACCGAGAACACAGAGGCTGCCGACGTTGCTGAAAAGTTCCAAAGTCTGGTGCGTCAGGTGATGAATACGGAGATAGCAGACCTTAGGAAGATCGGTGAACAGAAATATTTTAATAAAAAGGAAAAGAAATATACGGTCTTCATCGCCTACGAGATCAAGAAGAACGCGATGTTCCGCTTTATGAAGAAGCAGGCCAAAGTCGACAAGACTGTAAACGAACGTCAAAGGGAATTGATCGAGAAGATCATTGACGAAGAATTGGAAAAGGCGGAGGCTGAAGAAGCCGCGCAATAAAAATAAAGAGGTAGTTTTTCAGGTTTAAGTTCGGGCCCTTCCGTTGGTTTTACGGAAGGGCTTTTTTGATTTCCGATCTAAGATTTTAGAAGGAAATACATTTTTTAGATGTCGGAAAAATTCCTGTCGTCAGGATTTGATTTCTTAAAGTTTGATCCGAACACTAGTGCCTGAAGCCTGAAGCTTGTGGCGTGCAACCTTTCTCCGCGACGAGGTTTTTCAGACATCGCAGATCTTAATGGACTTGCTCAACGACTCCATCGGAGCGAAACGTTTGGGAATGAATTCCTGGGCTACGAAGCCTTTGAAGCCATTCGCGACCAGCGCGCGCATGATCGCTGGATAATTCAGTTCCTGGGTTTCGTCAATTTCATTTCTTCCAGGCACGCCTCCGGTGTGAAAATGAGCGATATAATCCTTGTATTTCGTTATCGTGGCAATCACATCGCCTTCCATGATCTGCATGTGATAAATATCATAGAGCAGCTTGAAGTTATTCGCTCCAGTCTTGTCGCACAGCTTCACGCCCCACTCGGTATGATCACATTGATAATCCGGATGGTTCACTTTGCTATTGAGCAGTTCCATGACGATCGAGATGTTGTATTTCTGCGCGAGCTTCAACACGGGGTCGAGACCTTTGGCGCAATTTTCCAGGCCTTGCTCGTCGGTGAGCCCATTCCGGTTCCCTGAGAAACAGATGAGGTTTTTTAAACCAGCCTCTGCCGCCTTAGGTATGGCGACGGAATACTCTTTGAGCAATTGTGCGTGGAGTGAAGGATCATTGAAACCGTGTGTGAGGCCGAGGGAGCTTCCGTACCCCATTGCACACGTTAATCCGCGCTTGATTGCCACAGGCCATTGATCGGCAGTGAGAAGCTCAACGGATTTGATTCCAATTCCCCTGGCTGACTCCACCAGAAGCTCAAGTGGCAGATCCTTGTAGCACCACTGGCAAACACTGTGGTTGATGTTACCCTGTAGTTCAGGTGTTTTCATGTTCTCCATCTCTTTGGTGAATGCGGGCAAGGAAATTGTACCGGCCGCACCTGCTGCGAGGGTTTTCAGTGCTTGCTTTCTCGTCATCTTCATTTGTTTTCGATTTATCTGATTCAGACAGACGAATTTGAGACATAATATTGATGAATGAAAATATAAACCCGCAAAAAGTGGTCGGCTGGGGGAAATTCGCGGGAATAAAATTTGGATTTACAATATTGAATTTAAATTGCGACGAATTCTGATATGGTCAGGGTCTACACAAGCAACAAGGGCAGAATTGAGCAGTACAAGAATCCTCCTCTGGAGGAAATTCTGCAGTACGGCAATGTGATATGGGTAGACCTTCAGTCACCTTCGGCTCAGGAGCGTGAGTTCATCGAAAAGAATTTCAAGATCGAGTTCTTTACCTCACAGGAGATCCAGGAGATCGAAAGCAGTTCGCGTTTTCTCGAGACCGAGGAAACCATCGAGATCAACCTGGGATTTCTTTCGAACGAACCCGACCTGAATGTTCACAACGTGACCTTTATCCTCAAGGACAACTTCCTGTTCACGTACAGGCAGGGTGACCTGAAAACTTTTGCCGAGGCGGTCCGGAGATTGAAGACCATGACGGCCGCCGGTACGAAGGAGCACGGCCTCGATATCTTCCTGACAATTCTCGAGACGAGGATCGATGGCGATGCGGACCTTATCGAAGGGATCAACAGAAGGGTCAACCATGTTGCAAAGGCGCTGATCTCGCAAAAATCGCTGAAGGAAGACGTTCTGCTGAATATCGCGCAGCTCCAGGAAAACGTGATGCTCCTCCATCAGACCATTACGGAAAAGCAACGGGTTGTAAGCTCCCTGATCAGGATCCCTGAATTCAACAAGATCGAGAACGAACGACTGACGATCGTGATCAGGGACATTGCGTCGCTGTTACAACACTCTCAGTTCAGTTCCGAGCGCCTGGAATATCTTCAAAACACATTTCTCGGTCTTTCGAATATCGAGCAGAACCAGGTGATCAAGATCTTCACCGTTGTAACGGTTGTGTTCATGCCGCCGACGCTGATCGCCAGCATTTATGGTATGAACTTCATTCACATGCCCGAGCTGAGATGGCTGTTCGGGTATCCGTTCGCTGTTGGTCTGATGATCTTCTCTTCCCTGTTGTTTCTTTGGTACTTCAAAAGAAAGAAGTGGCTCTGATCGATTGTATATTTATAAAAGCACTTATTCGTGAGTAAACCACTGAAGCATATCGCGATCTGCGGTAACATTGGATGCGGGAAAACAACCCTGGCCACAAAACTTGCAAAACATTATGGATGGGTCGCATTGCTGGAGTCAGTAGAAGACAACCCCTATCTCCGGGACTTCTATGGTGATATGCATCGATGGGCATTTCATCTCCAGATCTATTTTTTGAACAGCCGCTTCAAACAGATCAACGATATCCGTCAAAGCAAGGGTGTAACCGTGCAGGATCGTACGATCTATGAGGATGCCTATATTTTCGCTTCCAATCTTTATAA
>CBHTUB010000153.1:0-11948 GCA_966095595.1 uncultured Chryseosolibacter sp.
GAGTTCACGCCCTTTATGTCCTGTGTTTTGGCTCCGTTGCTCCAGTTATAGGTATAGGGCGTCTTTCCACCGGTCACGGAAATATCCACTTCCCCGTTGTTGTATCCATAGCACAGGATATCTTTTGTGGACTCTATTTTTGCCTTAAGGGCCTCAGGTTCTATAATGGAAACCTTTACCGTATCACTACAACTGAAATCGTCATAAACAATAACGCTGTAAAGCCCGGCCTTCAGGCCTGCAACATCCTGGGTAGTATCCTTACTGGACCACAAGTACCGATAAGGGGGAAAACCGCCGGACGGCGTGATGTTGATGGCACCCTTGCTTTCACCATAACAAACGTTATTGGTCACCATTTCAACCTTTACCTTGATCTTCGGTGATTGGGTGATCATGATGTTGATACCTTCTTTTTTCCCGGCAGGCTTATCCTGGGCAAGAGCGTTCGAGAAAGTCAGGACGAAAACGCAAAAAAATAAGTGGGGAAGAAACGAAAAACGCCTCATAGCTAGTAGGTTTAAAATCGGTTAAGGCATATTACCGCTTTATTTCCTAAAAGGTGTATGAGAAATCTTTCTTTGTTGTACTTTAATCAGCACCTTTTACTTGTGATTTATCAGGATTATGGTTATTATAAAAAACTCCATTAAGCGTTTCAACGTACTTCCAGAAATCACCTCGCACACGTCTCGTTCAGGGTTTTTCTGAAGTCGAGCTTCCGCGGACGTATACAGAATCCATCCCAGGATAATTCTACGGTACTCGGCGATGTGCGTTTAATGCTCCGTCAAAATCATTGTGACACGAAGGTTTTCTCAGCTGATTGCATTTTTTCGGGGACTGAATGTCAAACGGAAAGTGATGCTGTATTGAACCGCTGATATCTGATAACGCTATGGGTATGCGCCGAATTTTACCTGGCGATGTGATCAGGAGAAATGCGAGTGGCCATCGCAAGGTGAAAAAGCCTGATCTTATAGGCTTGACCTTATAGGAATAAGTCTTGTGATAATAAGCGCGGAGTGAGTAGAAATCCTTAGGCGCTAATGCATTCTGTCACCACGTACCTCAAGTCCCCGTACGATTTGCGCTTCCTGCTCAAGGAGCTCGTGCCAGCGCGCAGTTACCTTATCTTCAGGCATGTATCGTTTGGCGAGCTGGAGGAAATTCTTGTAATGGCCCGCTTCGGAGACCATGAGTTCGTAATAGAATTTGGAGAGGTCCTGATCGGGAAGGCTCTTCCAGAGGATCTTGAATCTTTCGCAGCTTCGTGCTTCTATGAGTGCGTTCATCAATAACTTCTCAACCAGTTGCTCTTCGCGCGTACCGCCCTTCTTCAACACTTTCTGAAGCGCATCGACATATTCATCCTTTCGCTGCTTTCCCAACGGGATGGAGCGTTTTCGCAATTCTTCTATAACACGTTCGAAGTGGCTCCATTCTTCGGCAACGACTGGTGTCAGCATATCCACAAGCTCCGATTTGTCGGGATATTGAACGATAAGGGAGATACAGGAAGAGGCAGCCTTTTGTTCGCAATAGGCGTGGTCAATGAGTATCTCGGCGATATTCTTCTCTGCGATGTTCACCCAACGTGGATCGGTTGGCAGCTCGAGTCCCAATGTAAACTTATCCTTTGCTTCCATGTCTTGATATCAGATTCGATTTCAGATTTCAAATTCGTCAGTACATCAACAATACAGGTCTTAATTGTTTGAATTTAATTTGAGATGTGGAAATTCTGAAATCTGAAATTCAATTCTAGTCGTAAAAAGACCAGTCAAATCCGAAGTCGATCAGGTTTCTCTGACCGGGGTAAATCGGTGTCGGAAAATATCCCGACTTGGTAAATGCCTGGATGAGGTTGTGATATTTTACGAATATCCGTCCACGCTTGATCTTCGCATTGAAGAAAAGGTCAACCAGCGGAAATTCTTTCACCTTGAAATAATCCTGATTGTAGAACTGCCGGATCGCAGGGTCGTATGCAGGCGCATAGTACGCCGAGTGCCAGTGAACATCGACGCCCGCGTGCATATCGAGATTCCCCTTGAAATGAATATTCTCGTAGGCCAGCTGGGAATTCACGAACAGCTCGGGAATACGGATGGCATTGTCTGTGTTCTCTAAAAAATTGGTTTGGATCGTCTGCGTGCTGAATGTAACGTGCCTGAAAAAAGTTACAGACAGTTGTACCTCAGGTGACACGTAGATCTGATTGCCCGACGATTGCCTCGGATTGACCCGTTGGATCGGAGTGCCTGCCTCCACGCTGGGAAAATATTGGGGGTCTTGCTGGAAGAAGACATAGTTCCTGATCCTCGTGAATGTGACTCCCGGGGATATTTTAAACACACGCGAACGATAGTGAAGATAGCCGTTCATCTGGCTGCTCTCGATATTCTTCAGGGCGTTGTCCCAAAAGTGATGCTTTCCGTAGTACGCCTGATTCATAAATGATGGCTTGTACAAAACCTGACGAACCCGGGCCTCGAACCATTTGCTCTGAATACTTCCCTCAACCCGGTAATTGTCATCCGAATTCACCTCGGCCCAGCCGTTCACCACGCCGATGGAATCGAGACGAAGCTCCATACGTCCGCCGATGTAGCTCTCCGTACCGGTTGGCCCCGTTGCCGCCGGGAAGAGATCCTGCGGTTGATGATTGTACGTCATGCTGTATCGCCGCATGGCATAGTAGCCATTGTAAAATAACTTCAACAGGTTTCCCTTTGCTCCCACTTCATTCCGCACCACCTTGAATTTTCCCCAGTCCCACGCGCTGTCTCCTGGCATGAACACATAATCGTAGGCAAGCACGTCTGTTCTGTAGCTGTCGTGGTAACGTGCCTTCTGCCGATAGCGGTCGAGTATATGATAGACCTGTAGTCCCTTCCCGACCTTATATTGATGACTGAAATGAAAATTGCTTCTCAGGTCGTTGCTCTCTGCTGCACTTAACCATGTCTTGGCGTTCTCACTGAAGTACCCGCTGGTATCCGTCGGAGGTGCCTGGCCGATGATGTTGGAAAGCTTTACGCCACCCGGCTCGCCAACGCGGTGGAACATACGCCGGTAATATGCAAAGGCCCTATAGACGCTGTCTTTGGTGTTGTAAGCGGTATAGAAGTCATAGTAATTACTTCTCGTGATACGATCACCTTTTCCCCTTCGGAGGGGAATTTGTTTGTCGATGAACATACCCCGGAAGTCAATGCCTACATTCCAGCGCGGATTGATGTTCCTGCTGATAAGGGCTTTTGTCATCGATCGCCCGCGGCCCCCGAGCACGACGTTCATGTTCGAGTAAGGCGACTTGGTATCATAATATTTTACCTGGTCGGACTCCCAGTACAGATCGTAGGCATCGAATCCGGAGCGTGCGCCAATGGTTTCCGGTGCCTGATAAAAGATCGGCCGGATGGCTGTGCTGATCGTTCCCAGGTCCTGATAAAAATTGTTGTGTCTCTGAACGTAGGTGAACCTGTGGAAATTCCGAATAGCGGTATCGATCCGGTAGATAACGTTCCTGTTGTAGAACACATCCTCCTCGTAATAGTAGTTGGATGTGCGGGGACCGTATATTTGTTTGGTTGTATCGTCCAGGATCCGTGAACCTTTGCGACCCGGAGTGCCCTGAGTGCCCGTTGGCCTGGAAGGGCCTTTCCGGTTAACGGGTCTGTCGTCCTGAGCCAGGGCCGCAAAACCACTTACAATAAATACGACGAGAATATAGACTCTGAACTGCACGCGCAAAAATAGAATTTAATTATGAATTGCCTTCCGGCTCGTGATGGACCTTAACGGTATTCAGCACCATCTCATCAAAATCCTCTCCATTTTTCAGGAATGCGGATTCGATCGGAAGATAAAAGAATGGCACGGACCTCAAGGCTGGTTGATGGATCGCGGCCTGTAGTCTGCCTGCGTCCTTCTCCGTGGTAAGCACTACTGCCTTTTCCTTTATGGCATGGTCGGCGATCATTTTGATATCGCTCTCAGAAAAGTTATGATGGTCGGGGAAATTGTAATGCCTGATCACCTGATAATGGCTCTGGGCATAGACCTCGAAGGGCAACGCGTTGGCTATGCCGGATAGCAACACCACCCTGCTGCTGAATGCCAGGGAATGGGATATCGGCAGGGGGATCCCGTATCGGATGGAAGTAAAGAAAACCGGTTTATCGGTATATCTCCTGATCTCGTTTTCAATCGTCATGCGATCGTCGTCTGTCAGTGATTCAGGACATTTCGTAACGATGATGACATCGGCCCGTGAGGCCCCGGATCTGTTCTCCCGTAGCCGTCCTGCAGGAAGCAGCATATCCTGGTAGAACGGGCGATGATAATCTGTCAGCAAAACGTAGAAGGACGCCTTTACGCGACGGTGTTGAAACGCATCATCCAGAACAATGGCATCCAGGTCGGAGAACTCATGCATGAGCATCGATATGGCCAGCGCACGCTCCTCGCCCACGGCCACGGGGAAAGTGCCATCAAACTTTCTGAAGAGCTGATAAGGTTCGTCTCCCGCGGTAAGGGCATTGTCGTGCGGTCCGAGCACTCGAAATCCCTTCGTTTTCCGCTTGTAGCCACGACTGAGGGAAGCGATCCGGAAGGTGGGATGGAGAAGCCTCACCAGGTATTCGACCATGGGGGTCTTGCCCGTGCCACCCACACTCAGATTACCCACAACGATGACGGGAATATCGAATGAAGCCGATGGCTTGTATCCGAGGTCATATAACCTGTTGCGCATCGTCGTAACGAGGTCGTACAAAACTGCGAAAGGATATAAAAGGTACTTCATTGAGTGCGACAAAAATACAAGGCTGGCCTGATTTAAGTAAGCCGAATCATTTTTTCAAACGCAATTACAGATTATTATTGTCTTACACTGCTATGGGACAAACGACACAAATCAAAGACGTAACGCGCTATCTCGAAGAAATCGCTCCGCGGCAATATCAGGAGAGCTATGACAATGCCGGTCTGATCACCGGCAGCCCTGACAGCGCCGTCAAGGGTATCCTTGTTTCGCTTGATTGCACGGAGCAGGTTGTCGATGAGGCGATTGCATCGGGTGCGAACATGATCGTTGCCCACCACCCGATCGTGTTCAGGGGCCTGAAAAAAATTACAGGGTCGAACTATGTCGAGCGCACCATCCTGAAAGCCATCAAAAATGACATTGCCATTTATGCCATACACACCAATCTCGACAACGTGCATACGGGTGTGAACCGGAAGATCTGCCAGAAGATCGGGCTGGAGAAGCTGCAAATACTACAACCGAAGAAGAACGTACTCACCAAACTGGTCACCTTCATTCCCAAAGAAAACACCGGTGACGTGCTGGATGCCCTCCATCGGGCGGGTGCCGGACAGATCGGGAATTACGACAACTGCAGTTTCAGGGTTGAGGGGTTGGGCACATTCCGGCCGAATGAAAGGGCCAATCCGCATATCGGGGCCAGGTTGAAGCAGGAATATGTGACTGAGGACCGTGTGGAATTGATCTTTCCGTCGCACCTGGAGGGTGCTGTGCTGCAGGCGTTGCGTTCCAGTCACCCTTATGAGGAGGTAGCTTATTATCTCACGTCATTATTGAATGATAATCAGGAAGTTGGAGCTGGTATGATCGGGGAGCTCGCGGAGGGGGAGGAACCAATGGAATTCCTTAAACGTTTGAAAAAATGTATGGATTTGGGGATGATCAGGCATACGAAGCTTATCAAAAAACCTGTTAAAAAAGTAGCTGTTTGCGGTGGTGCGGGCAGTTTTCTCCTTGGAGACGCCATACGGGCCGGTGCGCAGGTCTTTGTTACGGCCGATTTCAAATACCATGAATTTTTCGATGCGGAAGACAGGATCATCATTGCCGATATCGGGCATTATGAGAGCGAAGTCTTTACGAAGGAACTCCTTGAGGAGGTTTTACGGAAAAAATTTAGTACTTTTGCGATCAATTTTTCAAGTACTGTCACGAATCCTATAAGTTACCTGTAAATAATGGAAAATCAATCAGTTGCACAAAAACTCGAAGCACTAGTTAAACTACAGTCCATTGACTCCAAAATTGACGAACTGAAAAAATTAAGAGGGGACCTGCCTGACGAGGTTCAGGATCTTGAGGACGAAATCGAAGGCTACAGAACCCGCCTTCACCGTTACGAGGAGGAGCAAAAGCAGTTCGAGGAGAATATCAAGAAGAACAAGGAGGGTATCAAGGAAGCGGAGAAGCTGATCAAGAAGTACAACGAGCAGCAGAAAAACGTAAGAAACAACAGGGAATTCGACGCGATCACCAAAGAGATCGAGCTACAGGAACTTGAAATACAGATTTGCGAGAAGAAGAATAAAGAGGCGAAAGACCAGATACAGGCCAAGAAGGACGAGATCGAGAAGACAAACACACTGATTGCCGAAAGAAGCGAGCACCTCCAGAACAAGAAAAAAGAGCTTCAGGACATCATGGCCGAAAGCGAAGAAGAAGAGAAGAAGCTTCTTGGCGAGCGTGAGAAAGCAACCAAAAAGATTGAAGATAAACTTCTGAAATACTACGAAAGACTAAGAGGCAGCTTGTCCAACGGTCTTGCGGTAGTTCGCGTAGTGCGCGGTGCAGCGGAAGGATGTAACATCGTTATTCCTCCCCAGAAGATCGCCGAGATCCGCGAGAAGAAAAAAATTGTAATTGATGAGCACTCAGGTCGTATCTTAGCTGATGTAGACCTTGATTCATTGGATGAAGGAGACAAGCCAAAAGCAAATAAGACAGCTGCTCCTGCGCCTAGCCGCAGAAAGAAAGTTGAATGATCTTTTGATATACCTTATCAGAAAGGCAGGCATTATTGTCTGCCTTTTTTGTTTTTCATTCCCTGTTTTTTCGCAGACTGATTTCCGGTTCAATGAAAGGGAGCAGGACCTCTACCGTCAGCTTCTGGATCTGGATCTGGATCGTGTTTTCTCGGAACTGTCCAACCCTACGCGGGTCGAAGAACACTATATCCTGTCACTCGCCCAGACCATTGACCTGCTCATTCGCGAAGACAACGACCTCTTTAAGCGGTACGAAAAACAATTCGAAAAACGCAAGGCGCTTCCCGACAAGACTGCGGCGGAGCAATTCCTTCAGGCAGAGGTGCGGATACAGTGGGCTTTTGCATCGCTGAAATTCGGGCATGAGCTCGATGCCGCCTTCAACCTGCGCCAGGCTTTCCACATCGCCGGAGATTGCCGGCGCAATCATCCATCGTTCACGTCCATTCAAAAAACTACGGGATTGCTCAACATTATGATCGGAGCTGTACCGGAGAAATATAATTGGGTTTTGTCGCTGATGGGACTCAAGGGCTCGACGGAAAAAGGGATTGCCGAGCTCAATGCTATTGGTGAGTCTAACGAATCGCTGGCGAATGAGGCGCGTTTACTGCTGGGATTGTGCGAGGGATTCGTTTTTCAAAAACCTGAAAAAGGCCTGGAACACATTCTGGCCCTGAAGTCAGTTAGTGACAGCAGGTTGCTCAATTTTTTTGCGGCGGCGCTCGCCGTGAAGAACTCGCAAAGCGAATTGGCCCTGAGCTTGTTGAAATCGTTCGATACCGATAAGGTGATGGATGCATTGCCCTATGCCCAATACCTGCTTGGCGAGATCTATCTCCACAAGGCAGACTATGATAGGGCCATCGGGAGCTACGAACAATTTCTTGAACATTATCGCGGTGTGAATTACGTGAAAGACGCCCATTTCAAAATTGGGTTATGTTTTCTACTGAGCGGCAACACTCCGACGGCAAGGGAAAAGTTCGAGCTCGCAAGGAGATCCGGGAAGGAGATCGTGGAGGCCGATGTCTCGGCAGCGCATGCGCTGGACGACAGCGCCCTGCCTCCGATCGAGCTTTCCAAAGCGCGTTATGCTACGGATGGAGGATACTACGCTGAGGCAGAAAAGATCCTCAACGGCATTTCTCCTGCAGATCTGAAAAGTAAAAAAGATCAGGTTGAATATTTTTATCGTCGCGCGCGGCTATCGCATAAGCGTGGAAAAGGCGAAGCGGCAATTGTTTATTACAAGCAAACGATCGACATGAGCCAGGCTGAGGATGCGTGGTACTTCGCTCCCAACGCCGCCCTCCAGCTCGGATATATCTACCGCTCCGGTGGACGTGAGACAGAAGCCCGCAATTATTTTGAAAAAGCGTTGTCCTATACGAAGCACGAGTACAAGAACAGCATCGACAGCAAGGCGCGCAGCGCGCTCGATCAGATGGATGCGAGGTGACTTCGATCGTTGTAACGCTCAACACTGAACATCGATCCGGTATAATTCAGCAAGTACAGGCACAGGTTGGCATGATCGAACATGTCCATGGAACGCAGGGGATAATTCAGAAGGTAACAAAGCAGGATGCGGATGGCGCGACCGTGCATGCAGATGAGCACAGTCTTTTCTTCTTCATGGCTGAGAATGTGATCTACCGCAGGCTTCATCCGTCTCACCACATCTTCAGGACTCTCCCCTCCTTCGATCCGCAGATCGGTTCTTCCCAGTTGCCACTCTCGCAGCATATGGTGATAGTATTCATCTTCCTCGGGAGTCACTTTTTGACCTTCCTTCGTTCCCCAGCTGATCTCGTTGAGGCCCACGAGGGCCTCGGTCGGGATGCCCATATCGATAAAACCCTGCACGGTTTGTTTACTGCGCTTTAATGCGGAGGTGTATACCTTGTCGAAGGGAATATGCCGGTAAGCCTCGAAGAAAGCCCTGGCCTGAGCCCTGCCAAAGTCGTTCAGATCCGTATCGACGCCACTACCCTGCACGATATTCCTGAGGTTGAAATCCGTCTGACCGTGCCGGATAATGTAAACTTTTTTGCTGTTCAATTTTTGCTTTATTTTAAGCCCACCATAGCAGCAGGGCTACGTTTCCTTCGGGCAGCGCAAAAATAGAAAAATTGTTGGTTCAGCCTATTTCTATGGAACTGAACAACTTAGCCAATGTCAATCTTCAGGAGAAAGGTCACAATAGAAGAACTGAACAAGCTTTCAAGGAATACACTGGCCGAGCAGATCGGGATCGAGTTCACGGAGGTGGGTCCTGATTATCTCGAAGCGCGCATGCCTGTCGACCACCGAACTCACCAACCCTTTGGTTTGTTACATGGTGGTGCTTCGGTTGCCCTGGCAGAGACTATGGGCAGCGTTGCATCCATGTGTTGCCTGGATACGGACAAGCAATTTTGTGTGGGCCTGGATATCAACGCCAACCATGTGCGGGGTGTTAAAAGCGGTTTTGTGACCGGACGCACCACACCGATACACATCGGCGGCAAAACGCAGGTGTGGGAGATCAGAATTGTCAACGACAAACAGGAGTTGGTCTGCATCAGCAGGATAACAATGGCGGTGCTGGATAAGGGGAAATAGCAGCGGGAAAAGGAATATAGAAGTTGGAAGTTAGGCGTTGGAAGTTGGAATCTGGATTGGGGGGATGGAGAATGGGCAATGGAGAATTGTCAATGGTCAATAGGCAATGGGCATCCGGGATGTTCTATATGCTTGTAGCCTGGAGCTTGAAGCGTGCAGCCTTACTCCGCGATTTAAATTTTCCCTTTAAATAAGAAACTGATTTAACATAGAAACGACATTGATAGATGGACATTAAAACTTCAGTCTCTTCGAAAGTTTCTGAAACTGAACTTCTTGCATTTCTCACCGGCTATGCGGCGGCCAACGACGTTCCGTTTGCAATCTGGCGTTTGCCGGAATCAAATGAAAAACATTTACTCATCTCCAACGAGTATCAGAATCTTACGCACGATGCGATCATTGAAGACCTCGCTGCCGGATTTATCTTCTCTCCATTCGACCGTACCCGCGACTCGATATTTCTTCCTGCAAGTTTCCTTTTCGTGTTCCAGGATGGTAAGCTAAAAGCTCCCACCGATCCCCTCACAACGTCATCACACACGTGGCTCGAAGGCGAGCTGGCAAAGTCCGGGCGTCCGGCAAAATTCAAGCCTGCAGCCATCACCTGTCCAAAGAATGCGGAGGACACGGATTTTCTCACACTTGTCAACAAGTGCATCGACGAAATCGAAAAGGGCACCTTTGAAAAGGTCGTTCCCTCGAGGACAAAAGTGATCGAGCTTCCTGCTGACTTCGATGTACTGACTGCTTTTCAAAAACTTTGCTCGAAATATCACCACGCACTCATCTCATTTATCAATATTCCCGAGATCGGCACGTGGATGGGCGCAACGCCGGAGGTACTGGTCACCGTTCAGGATAAGAATATCTTCAGGACCGTGGCGCTTGCCGGAACGCAGCGTTATACGGAGGGGATGAACCTTAAAGGCGTTGCCTGGACGCAAAAGGAAATTGAGGAGCAGGCTTTGGTAGAACGTTACATCATCAGCTGCTTTAAAAAGATCAGGTTGCGCGAGTACGACGAGCATGGCCCGAAGACAGTGGTGGCGGGAAACCTCATTCACCTCAAAACCGATTTCGAAGTCGACATGAAAGCAACGGGATTCCCTCAACTGGGAAGCATCATGCTTCAGTTGTTGCATCCGACATCGGCGGTGTGTGGCATGCCCCTTGAATCCTCCCTGCCATTCCTGAAAGCACACGAAGGTTATAACAGGTCCTTTTATGCGGGGTTCCTGGGGCCGGTCAACGTCAATAACAATATCAACATCTTTGTCAATCTCCGTTGTATGCAGCTCGGCGATAAGAAAGCCATTCTCTACGCAGGTGCAGGTGTAACGATCGACTCCGTTCCCGAAGAAGAGTTCGAGGAAACAGAAATGAAGTTCAACACCCTGCGAAACGTGATCTTCTAACATGCATTATCAGCCGATCTTCGACATAGCTGAATTATGCGCGCTCAAAGGCGTGGATACAGCGGTTCTTTGTCCAGGCTCCCGTTGCGCGCCGTTAACGCTAGCATTTACGCGACACAGCGCAATCAAGACACGCACGTTCAGTGATGAACGCAGCGCAGGTTTCATCGGCCTGGGGCTGGCCCAGCAGAAAAAAAATCCTGTCGTCTTGATCTGCACATCGGGATCAGCCGCCTATAATTTCGCACCGGCCGTATCCGAAGCATTTTTCAGCGAAACACCGCTGGTCGTCTTCACCGCCGACCGTCCCGCAGAATGGATAGCCCAGCATGACGGTCAGACGATCTACCAGGCTGACATCTTCGGTAAACATGTGAAGCGATCCTATCAGTTGCCGCAGGAGTATGACCATGCAGACAGCGTGTGGGCGATCAACCGGATCGTCAATGAAGCGATCAATCTTTCCCTTCAGGAACCAAAGGGGCCCGTTCACATCAACGCACCGTTCCGCGAGCCTTTGTATCCGGGAAAGGATGACGTCACAAGCTATTCAAAGGACATCCGTGTGATCCGCTCATATGATACAAAAGCTGAGCTGACCGAATCACAGAAACAATACATTGCTTCCGAGTGGGGCCAATATAAAAAGGTGCTGATCGTTGCCGCGCAGTCTGAATTGGAGAATGAGACCATCGACGAAGTGATCTCATTTGCGGAAGCGCGACAAATCCCGGTGGTTGCCGACATCATCTCCAATTTTAACGGGACGGACTACCCCGTAAAGCACACAGATCTGTTTCTCGGTCAGGCATCGGAGAATCTGAAGAAAACGCTACAGCCTGAGCTGCTGATTACCTTTGGAAAATCGCTCATCTCAAAAAATCTCAAGCTCTTCCTGAGAAAGTATCCGGCAAAAAAACACTGGCACATTCAAATTGCCGGAACTGCCGCTGATACCTTCAAAAATCTTACGGATGTTTTCCATACGTCGGCATCGGCGTTTTTTTGGTTACTGAATTACCGAACGGGTCATTCGTCAATAGACAGTCAGAAACAAAAGAATTATTTGAAACAAAGGGGGGTCGAAGAGGGAAAGACAAC
>CBHTUB010000154.1:0-11913 GCA_966095595.1 uncultured Chryseosolibacter sp.
TCATTGAGGCAAGCGGGCTGATGCGTGGTGTCCAGCCGCCCATCGGCTTTTTGTATATATAAACATATCCCGGCGGGCTTATCGAATAGGGGCCGGTTGCTGAAACGACCAGGTAATTTTCTGATACGTCGATCCTGTAGCCAAATCCACCCCAATCAGGATTTTCGGGAGCGAGGATCGCGCCTTCCTGTACCCACGTACCACCGTTGTTTCGATACAGATAAACGAGACCAGTGTTATAGCCGGTTGAATCATTCTGGCTTGCGCCTATGAATGCATAGTCACCTTTTACAGCTACCGATCCGCCATAGCTGTCCATGGCCGACAGCGATTCGCGGGGAAGGATTTTCTTTAAATCGGAGAGACATTGAGAGAAAGCAAAAAAAGGCAACAACAGCCAGATGAGGGTCAAACATAATTTCTGCATACACGATATCAGCGCCGGGTCAGGTTTTCCATAAAGATAAACCTTCCGGAGTTATTACCGGAAGGCCTCGGTATTACAGAAAATCTAATATTCAGGGCTGAAAAGTGCATTAACCGCTGAGGCGCTGGGGCGCAGAGGGTTCGCAGGGGACGAGAGCATACAGGAACAACGGTATAGCATTACCGGAACTCCCGCGTTTGTACTACGCCTGGGAAAGATCCCTGACTGCTGTCAGGCAGGCTTCGCCCGCTGCTCGCCAGCGCACGTGCCCATGCTCAGGATCCTGAGTGCAAGAGGAGAAAAAGAAAAACATTAAGGCCCCCGACTCAATTTCTCCATCAGGAGATGCGCGGACGCCTTCCGTACCATTCATGCCTGCAGCCCATCATCGCCAACCCGGAAGACAAACGAACCTCGAACGACAACTCATGACCGGAACCACGACCTTACTCTCCCCCACCACCGCCGCGGACTCACCGTGTGTCTGGTCTGCACTCCACCCAGAACAACCGCGCTAACCTCACCCAGCCTGCGGACATCATCTTTCATCCTGATGCGTAAAGCGTTTGCATTGGTTTGCGTTACCGCGATCTCCTGGGTCATCATGCCAACAAATGAAAAGACCAGGATGTCGCCGGCAGCCACGTTGTTATCGAGCGTGAATTTTCCTTCTGCATCCGTCGTCGTCCCGAAAGCTGTTCCCTTGATGTAGACTGATACGCCGGGCAATGCAGAGTCGTCATCGGCGAATACTATGCCTTCAGCGCTGAATTTGTTGACGGCCACGGTGTCGGACCTGGAAGGCTCATCCTGCACCCTGGTGAGCACCGGTTTACCGACTCGCTCCTGCGCCACTGTCTCCCGCGACAACATGATCAACACCGCACCTGCCAGCGAAGCCCAGACGTGTTGCCATCCGCGCGGTCTTTTTTTGATCGGTGGCAAGCCGTAATTTCTCAGCTGGTCCTCGCGGAATCTCCCGCAGGTGCCCATGTTCCGCTGTTTGAAATAGTTGACGATATCCTCGTCGCTCATCTTACTGAAGTCGACGACAACTTTATCGCACGACGCGCAGTGGCGTCCGCCAGATGCAGGCGTGAAGTCTTCCCATTTCTCGTGGCAGGGAGTCGGAATGCTGATGTTGATGGTTGGTTTCATTGGTAAGGAGATGCAGGGGCGGTGAATTTTCCATAAGCCGGGTTGAAAAAAAGTGGTGACGTAGTGGCGATTAAAATGCGTTAACCGCAGGGGTGACTAGTTCGGGCTAGTGATAAGGTGTGTAGAATGCGATTTTAGATTGAAGATTGAAGATTTTAGATTTTAGAATCCATGCATCGGGCGGCATTCATTGTGCAACGTAGTTGTTCAGTCTGGTGCCTTAGCCAACACCAGATGCTGACTCATTCCTTATGCCTGAAGCGTGAGGCGTGCGGCGAGAAGCCTTCTCCGCGAACGACACAAAAGGCCCATGCATTTTATCTTTGCGATCCTTTGCGCCGTGCGCGTCTGAAATTTAGCGTAGGCGGTGTCTGCGGCTCTGCGGTAAACGACCGATGCGCCATCGCAACCTTAAACGTGATCTCATAAAAACCCGGACTCGCAACTCCCATCCCAAAATACTATCTTTACAATCCAACCCCCGCTCCCATGCGCAGAAGAACCTTCCTCGCTACAGTGATCAGTGCCTGTGCTTCCATACAGCTCCTGCCACAACAATTATTCGCCGGCATCAGCAATGCCAGCAGCAACTTCAGGAAAATCTACTCGAGTGCCACCCTGAAGAAGGAGTTTTACAAATTCCTCAAAAATGTCTTCAACCTCGTGCCGGAAGACGATCTCCACAAACTGATCTCCGACACCACCGCCGCAAAGCCGGACGACAAGACCATCTATCTCGAAGTACAATCGAAGCTCGACGATATCACGCCATTCCTCCAATCATTTCGCTATAGCGTTCCCGCACTCATGAAACAAAAGGACGAGATGGCAAAGCAGACCCTGGAGCTGCTCGGCAAGGACGGAACTTACAACGGCTATCTCGAGATCGGCTCTTCCGGCCGGTATCTCGATTACCTCGAAGAAGAGGTGAACATCGAAGGAGAACGCTACTACGCCGATGGCAAGGAACCCGGCTTTGGCGTTACCGAAATGGTGGACCGCGGACAGATCAACATCGGTGCAACCTATATTCCGCTGGCAGATTATAAAACCAAATACGCAGACATCATTCCGAAGGAAAGCCTCGACCTGGTGACGATCTATATCGGATTTCATCATTGTCCGCTGGACCTCCGCGTGCCTTTTATTTCTTCCATCCGTGACACACTGCGTGTCGGCGGCAAGCTGATCCTGCGCGATCATGATTGCGACACCGAAGAACAAAAAGACCTTGTGGCCCTGGCGCACGATGTCTTCAACATGGGTACAAACGAATCGTGGGAATACAACAGCAAGGAGATCCGAAACTTCTACTCGCTCGACTTCATATGCAATTTCGTGGAGCAGATCGGTTTCAGGTTCGACAAGCGCACGCTCTTCCAGGAGGGCGACCCTACCAAAAACGCGCTGATGCTGTTCACAAAAATCTAATCATCCATGAAAAAACTTTTCAAGGGCCTCTGGTTCCTGCTGCGTCAGGCGTGGCGGTTGTTGCTGATCGTTTTCCGATTTCTTTTCCGTGTTATCCGCGCCATCAGTCGCCGGAAACGCTACGCTATACCGTTTTATTCTTTTGTCGCCTACATCCTACTGGTCGTGCTGATCATCCTGTTCTCCGGAGACGCCGACTATGAGAAAGTAATTCCCAACAAACGTGTAAACGACGTCACGGCCATCAACCCGATCCAGGTAAGCCGCGAGATCCAGCCGCAGACAATAGAAGAGATCATCGAAGCGATCAAGACCACTACCGGACCGATCTCCATCGGTGGCGGAAGGTTCAGCATGGGTGGCCAGGTTGCCTATGAGAACAGCCTGCACCTAGACATGCGAAAATTCAACAGGGTGCTGAACCTTGATACGACGAACAAGCAGGTTACCGTGCAAAGCGGCATCGTGTGGCGAGACCTGCAACGTGTGATCGATCGTCACGACCTGTCGGTGAAGATCATGCAGACCTACGCGAACTTCACGGTCGGAGGTTCGGTGTCCGTGAATTGTCATGGCCGATACATCGGGCACGGTCCGATCGTTTCGTCAGTGCTGGAATTGAAAGTAGTCACGGCTTCCGGTGAGGTGATCACGGCGAGCAGAACACAAAATCAGGATGTATTCGCCGCAGTGATCGGTGGTTATGGCGGCATCGGCGTGATCGCAGAGGTAACGCTGCAGCTGGCGGACAACGTGAAGGTGGAACGTCAGGTTGCAGAAGTATTACCCGAAGACTACAACGCCTTCTTCGACAAGAACATCAGGAACGACAAAGATGTAGTATTTCAGAACGGCGACCTCTATCCTCCGCATTACGACCTGATCAACAGTGTGTCCTGGAAGAAAACCGACAAGCCACTTACAGACACGGTGCGCGTTACGCCTGCGGGAGAAAGCTACTGGCTGGAACATCAGGTAATGAAGGTGGTCTCCAATGGCGACTTCGGCAAGTGGGCGAGGCGAGCCATCGTTGAACCCTACATCTACAACGACGAAGTAGTGGTGTGGCGAAACCGCGAAGCAAGCTATGATGTGCAGGAGCTGGAGCCGGCTTCGCGCGAGGAAGAAACGTATGTGCTACAGGAATACTTCATTCCCGTCAACAACATCCGGTCGTTCATTCCGAAGATGAAGGCGATCTACGACAAATACGACGTGAACGTGATCAACGTATCGTTGCGCCACGCCTATGCCGACGACGTTACCTATCTTGCATGGGCTGCGGAAGAAGTATTTGCCTTCGTGATCTACTACAAGCAGGGCACCGACAAGGAATCGCGGGAAACCGTAAGGCAGTGGACCGTTGAAATGACCGACGCCATCCTCAGCGAAAACGGAAGGTGGTATCTCCCCTATCAGCCGCACGCATCGGTAGAGCAATTCCGCAAAGCGTATCCCAACTCAGACATCTACTTCGAAATAAAGAACAGGCTCGACCCCCAGCACCGGTTCACCAACAAGCTGCTCGACAAATACAACCCTTTCATTCAGGACCGCATCGAAAAGAAACGCGACAGTATCAAAGGTTACTACCGCGACGAAGCGCAATCCGTGCTCACGGTGCCGGAGTGGTATCTTGTCTTCAACCCTAAGGAATATGCCGACTTCCTCGAAGCAGGAAACAATCCTTCCGATTTTCCATTCTATGCTTCCATCGACGAATACTGGACACTATACGATCGCTCGATGAAGCTCGTTTCCGAGGCGTATGCCGAAAATGAAGAGTACAATACGATGCTGAATGTGATCGGCGTCAGCATCACGATGGAGTACACGGCAAAAATGCTTTATGAAAACACGATCGGACGTGTCTTCTCGTGGTTCTCGAACGGGACGTTATCGGACGAGGAAAAAGTGATCATTGAAGCCCAGCGCGCATACAGTGATATGATCTACGACAAGGCGTGGTATGAATTTAAATTTCTGCCGTGGGTCGGGAAAGTATGGAGTGTCTCGAACACGGCAGAGAGCAATTGGCTGAGAAAAATGGAGCGCATGTTTTTCTTCACGCTGGAATTTACTTTCAAGGCCGGATACGCAAAGCTCATCGAGTGGGGTGCAAAGGCCAGCTACGAAGAACCCGTGACGGACATCTACTTACTCGTTTCCACTACCGACTCACTGAAAGTCTCTCCCGCGTTAAAGATCCTCCACGAACAGGGTGACAAGAAGATCATCAGTATAACACGCTGGGGAGTTTTCACCAATACTGTCCAGGAACTTGCTGATAAGGACATTCAAATCCACGAGATCGGCGGTAACGATGAGATAGTCGTTTCCGTTCTCGCTGACGGGAATAATAAAACTGCGTTTAGCTCCGGTGAATTGTTGTATGAGTCCCGCGTAGTGACAAACCCGGAGCGGTCACGTTTGGTTTATTTGCTGAAAGTGGAAAGGTTGCTGCCTTTCATAAGGGAAGCGAAGCAGAGGAGCATTGAACTGGAGCATGTCTTCGACTACTGATTATCGAAGCGATCACGCGTTAATTTTTTCACCGCAGAGGCCAGGATGAAGTTCGCACGCCCAGAGACATGCAGTCTCTGATGACCATGACATGGATTTGAAATCTGGTCAAACCGGCTTGGACAAAACATCATTATCTTATAAGGAAATCGCTCGTAACCCCTCAAAAGGCGGTTCAAAATTCAATTTTCTTCCAATCGACATTATCCGACGACGAGTTGTAGTCGTTTTATCCAAACTGGAATGCGGTTTATCAGAACTGGTGATTTGGGGAAAGATTCAAATGAGCGTGCTGTCGAATATTACTGCCGAGTTGCTGGAGGAGGTCATGAAAATGGTCGGCGTCGAATTTATTATTGACCCTGAAAAAATCTTAAAAGTCCTCACCGACAGCAAGGATCACAAAACCGCTATCGCACTTGCCGCAACACCACTCGGACCTGATTACTATATCACAGCCGCAGATGAGATCGTGCTCGGTGAGAATGGCAGCGAGATCATGGTGACATTAAAACCATACGATATTACAGGTTACATCTTTCCCCGTAACAAGCTCCTGCTCTCCGAGATCAAGGCCGTTAGCCCGTTCCGTTCAAGATTCGAAAACCCGTATTTGAAGGTCGCGCATCAGGGTCCGGAAGTCGCTTAATCGCCTCGGCATCATTGCCTCTCAGTAAGGCAACGAACAACCACCAGGCTATTCTGAATCAAGCTTAATTACAGACTAATATGGGATTGGCGCGACGATATATTACCGGATCGGCGATGACACCTTGCCATTGAGTTGACCGAGCAACGGGTTGATATATGCGGCCTCGAACGGACAAACCATTTTGATCTCCTCCAACGTGACGCGTGTGCGATTGAGGATCTGGCCGCAGAGATCGTAAGTTTCGAAAACGATGACCTTTGTCTCTCCCACATTTTCGATGTTATCTACACCGGTTAGGAACATTCCATCTCCGAGAGTTCGTGAATAGACACCGATCAGTTTTCCGGTCTCCTGACTCTTCATCAGAGCCTTGAGAATAGCCGGGCGATCTTTGATAAAGGAGAATCTGATACCGCCGCCATTTTCATCTTTTTTTGAAAACGTGCTTTGGATCCTTGAAACAAGACTCATAAAAATTTTGGATTTACTCCCAAAGCGGCATTAAAATATTATGCCCGCTACGTCTTAAAATAGCACATCATAAAAGTTAAAGCGGCTGTAGTTTGTTTTCCTGGACGTAAGGATACGTTATCGTCTATGAGATCGATGTCAAGCTTCATATTAAATCTATATTAAAAGATGCCCGATTAAATGTGCTACAATTCCCCGTTTTGTACGAAGTTATCTTATACGATGTACAAGGCATGGTTTTTTATCATTAAAGTTAAAACCCGCTTACATGGAGGAGAGAAAATCGGTATTGACGAGTGGAAATGATACGATTTCCGTTTTGGAATTAAGACGATTGCTTCATGAACTGAAAGATTCCAATTCCACAACGCTCATTCGTCCGAGGTTGCTGGGACAAATGTGGCATCCCGCCTTCCTGAAAGTATTTTTGGTAACGGAACACGGAGCCGTCTTCCTCGATCCTCTCACGAACAAGACAGAGATCATTCCGGTTCTTTCCGACATTGTACAGTTCGAGCTCGACTCAAGATACCAGATCTACCACCCATACTTTCATTATAAGATCTCCGCTTTGAGACAGTGATCGCATCGATCTCACATTTCACGATTTCAGATTTCATTAGGTCTTCCGTCGATTGAGGGGAAATGCCCCTATTTAAATTTGGAATTTGAAATATTGAATCACCGTAAAATTCGCACAAACCTTACATCGACGCGATTTAGGAATACGGGGATGATCGGCAACAGTGGCAGTTTTATGGCTTAAGTCATTAATAAAATTCGCGGGCATAGAAATTTCTCATATATGATGATTCCAAAACTTATCCCCGCTTCTGCGATGAATCTTACATTGAAAATTCTGCTACTCGAAGACTCGACCGAAGACTCTTTTCTGATCGCAAACGTTTTGAAAAAGAACTTTTTCTCGCTCGATATCTACCCCGCCAAAACCAGGGAAGAGTTTTTACTGGCCCTGGATACCTATGAACCCGACGTGATCATTTGTGATCATCGCCTTCCCCGTTTCTCATCTATCGAAGCGCTCGTCTGTGCCTCCCGCCACGGAACGTCAGCACCCTTTATTGTAGTTACCGGCGCAATAGAAGATGGCGTCGCATTGCAGGCCATGCAACTCGGCGCATTCGATTATGTGCTGAAGTCGAATCTGATCCGGTTACCGCAGGTGGTAAAAAACGCCATCGAACAAACAAAAGGGAAGGAATTCAAAAAGCAAGCTTCTGAAGAGCTCGCAAGAAGGAGCAAGGAACTGTCCAAGCTGAACAACGAGCTCGACACGTTGGTATACACCGTATCGCACAACCTGCGGTCTCCCCTGAAATCGCTCTCGGGCCTGTTGAACCTGGCGATGATGGAAAAAGATCCTGCTACTCTTTCGGAGTTCCATCAGGCCATGCAACAAAGCATTGTCAGACTTGATCAGATGGTGCAGGGAATACTCGATCTGTCGAGAAGCTCCAGACAGGAGTCGAGGATAGAACAAATCAATATCCGCTCGATCATCGAAGAGACTTTCGAAAAAATGGCCTATCTGCCCGACTTCAAAAAATTATCCGTTGACATCACAGTCGACGGTAAAGCTGATTTCTACTCCGACACGTTCAGGGTCGCTGCCATTTTCCAGAATCTGATCTCCAACTCCATTAAATACAAAGATCCGCTCAAGCCATTCCAATTTATCAAGATCATCATTTCGATAACCGACGAGGCCGCGGTCATCGACTTTTCCGATAATGGTATCGGCATTCACGCGAAAGCACTTGATCGCATCTTTCAGATGTTTTACCGGGCCACCGATCAGCAGGATGGAACCGGTCTCGGGCTTAGTATTGTTAAGGAAGCCGTCGAATTGCTCGAAGGCACCGTTGATGTCGAATCTACCCTCGGCGAAGGAACGAGTTTTCACCTCAGGATACCCAATAGAAATAACATCAGACGCGAGTCGGCGGTGAGCTTGCTGATCGACCGGGATTGATACGCCAAACGATAGTTACGAGCTATCAGCTGTGAGCTATGAGCGCCAATGGAATGATTTATTATTTAGGGCTTTGGCATTGCCGGCATGATTTAAATACCTGGCGCGGCGATATCTAATGTTAAAACTCCACTGTCTTATCTGAAATTTGCCTGTAGGTATGGACTTGGATACAGGCTTCTATACAGCCGTCTTATCATTAAAATTTTCACCTCATTTTTGGCAAAAACCCGAAAAACGCTAAATTTGCAGCCTAATTTGTGAAATAAACCGATACAGAGGAGTGGTAGAGCGGTTTATTGCACCGGTCTTGAAAACCGGAGGCCCTTTACGGGGCCCGGGGGTTCGAATCCCTCCTCCTCTGCCAAGTAAAAGTCAAACAGAATCAAAACCTCGAAATCGAAATGATTTCGAGGTTTTTTCTTTTTAGGGCATACCAAAATAAACCAAAAAGTCACGATCCCTTTGGTACCAATGCGGTACCAAAACTTCAATGAGAGTCTTGGTACCAAAACGTGGTTAAAGTGCTGATAATCAAACTAGTCCAGCAGATGGACATCTTGATTCCGGCATCACGCAAAGCGTACATTAACCAATTGATAAAGGGATATGAGACAAACAATTTCAGTCAATTTCTTCGCTCGAAAAGATCGAGCAACAGATGATGGTTTGCTGCCAGTTGCCATGCGAATTGGTATCGGTGGCAGGCGAATTAATATCGTCACAAAAATTTATGTGAAGCCGAGTGAATGGTCAGTTCAGCACGGCAAGCTCAAGACGAATTCGGAAGACGCGAGAAGAACAAACAAGATGCTTGAAGCTTTTAAGTTGAGAGCTTTCGACTACCAGCGCGAGCTGATGAACGAAGGCAAAGACGTCACGCTTGAAAGTATCAAGGCCAAGTGGTTTGGTCTTGCCCTTGAACGTCCCCGAATGCTCATGGAGGTTTTTAAACAACACAATGAGCAAATGAAGGCTCTCATCAATCGTGAGTTTTCACCACTTACGTTCGAGCGATACGAGACTTCCTTCCGCCACACCGAAGCCTTCATGAAATGGAAATTCAACGTTGATGACATAGACATCAAGAAACTTAACTATGAGTTTATCGCAGACTATGAATTCTGGTTAAAGTCGGAACGCAAGTGCGATCACAACACCACAGTCAAGTACCTGTCGAACTTCAAGAAGATCGTTCACATCTGTATCAAACACGGATGGCTTGAGAGAGATCCGTTTGTAGGGTTCAAAATGACCAAACGCGAGGTAGAGCGTCCGTTCCTCGTTGAGGAAGAGTTAACCAGAATCATTGCTGAAGATTTCAAAATGCCTCGCTTGAGACAAGTAAGGGATATTTTCATCTTCTGCTGCTATACTGGACTCGCCTATGCCGATGTGAAAAAACTAACCAGGGAAGAAATCACAACGGGCATCGATGGCGAAAAATGGATTTGGACAAGCCGTCAAAAAACCGAAACCACCACTCGCGTTCCGCTCCTCCCTAGAGCATTGGAAATCCTTGATCGGTACAAAGATGATCCTCAATGCCTGAATCAGGGAAGGCTATTGCCAGTGCTTAGTAACCAGAAGATGAACAATTATCTGAAAGAAATTTCGGATGCGTGTGAAATCACTAAGAAGATGACCTTTCACACAGCACGTCACACCTTTGCCACAACCGTCACACTTTCCAATGGCGTACCGATCGAAACCGTGAGCAAAATGCTCGGCCACCGGAATCTAAAGACGACTCAACACTATGCCCGGATTCTTGACCTCAAAGTCAGCGAGGATATGGGCAATCTCCGTAAAAAGCTTGATGCAAAAACACAAGCTGCTGCGCAAAGTGAATCAACAACCACTCAACTTAAACAAGCTTAAGCCATGAATAAAATAGTCACATACCTCGAAAGCAAAGAAGTTGTTTTCCACGGAGCACTTATTCTGATTCTGCTTTACGTTCCACACGCAGGTCATCTTTTCAAACAACTGGAACATCTTGATATGACCTTCTTTGGTTTTTCCGTCCTCAATTGGATTTACGGAATTGCGTTAGCCGGGGTGATCGAATTCATCATCCTTGTCTTCATTATCAACGGTTACCGAACAACTGGAAAGTTCTATGCGGTAGTGAGTTTCTTTATCAACGCCTTCTATTACGATCATTGGTTTCTTGCGCTTCAGGAGCCAACCATGTTGAATATCAAATTAGCAACCATCAGTTTCCTGATATGCTTCTGCCATTCTCTGGCAGTTTGGCAATTGAGCGAACTGTTCTACAAACGGCTGAAAGCAGACAAAGAAAAGGTTGTTGAGTATTGGTGCCCGGAATGTGAGGCTGGTCCGTTTCCAAATAAAAGGTCGATGGAAGGTCACATTTCCAAAGCTCACAAATACTACAAAAGGATTTTGGAAAA
Source organism: uncultured Chryseosolibacter sp. (assembly GCA_966095595.1). Classification (GTDB taxonomy): domain Bacteria; phylum Bacteroidota; class Bacteroidia; order Cytophagales; family Cyclobacteriaceae; genus Chryseosolibacter. Next base: position 11,073 of record CBHTUB010000154.1, read on the forward strand.
CGATAAGAATTCCAAAACCCATTTGAATGGCATCAGCCTTTAACGGCTGACTGAAACGCTGAGGAAACACCTCAGCGTTTTTTCTTTCTTACATTGTAAAGCACTGGCCCAAGATTTTATGTGATCTTTTAGAGAGAACGCCCCGCTACATAGCCACCCACGCCTAAGTCCATCAACGTCCAAATGTGACCATCGAGCGTTGTTACTGGAAGGTTGAAGTAGGGTACCAGCACGTAGTTGTTGAATACGATGAACATGCAAATGCACATGAGTATGGGTCTCCAATTGCGCTGAAGCCAGCTCTCACCTTTCGCCTCTGATTCAACGATCTTCGATTTTGTTTCCAACAGCTTGCTTTCGTAATCAATGCAAGCTCCCTCGATGTTCATGAGAAGCTCCTTGTACTTGAGTTGAAGCTCAAGCTTCTCATCCGACTTGTCGATCTTATCAATCGCATTCCCGATTGAATCAACTGTTTCCTTTACACCAGCACCAAGAATTTTAGACAAAAATCCTCCGATGCCAGGTTTTTTTGCAACTTCACCTGCCTCCATTTTAGTATAGTTAATTGTTAAGTAATTCTGTTAGTAGTGTTGGCTATCACTCGTGATCAAATCACCGCTGATAGGTATTGATTTTAGTTTTTGCTTACTGACCGGCTCCTGCCATTGCAAACCGAACTGCCGGAAGAAGTCCAAAGTGTTTTTAGGCGAATATCTGTTCTTGGTGATATTGACAACACCTTTGTGAACCTCTCCGGCAATCTCGGCAATGTGCTCCCAATCCTTTCCTCCTTTGAAATCACCAGCCTTAGTGTGTTGGAGAATAAAGATGAAGGTCT
>CBHTUB010000155.1:0-11889 GCA_966095595.1 uncultured Chryseosolibacter sp.
AGTGCTCCACTGAACTATCGTAAAGTCACCCGGTAAACTCAATTCCACTGTTTCATCAGGGCAAACTTTTGTTGCACGACTCTGGATGGTTGGCGTAGATTTTTCGACAAGAGCCACCATTGTATTTTCGGAATCAGTACAGCCTGCAACGCCATCATAGCTGACCGTAAGCGTTACAGTAAAGTTAGAAGGCGTGCCTCCAGGGTTATAGGTGTGTGTCGGATTCTGATCGGATGAACTTTGGCTATCTCCGAAATTCCAGGCGTAGACCGGGGTTACGCGATCGTCCGTATCCGATGCATCTGTGAAAGTGGCTTCGACACCTTTACAAAGCGTGCTGTTGACGTCGAACGCAGCTATCGGGGCAGTGAACAGCACAACATCCCTCGCACTCGTTTCTGCAGAGCAGTTTGCGATCGCTGTATTGGTCACAAATATGGTATACGATCCACCTTCCGTAACATTTACGGTGGCCCCGGTTGCTCCTGTTGCCACGCCGTCCTTTTTCCACTGATAGGTATGGTTAGGAAGGTTGTTGACAGATAATGTAACAGAGTTGCCCTCGCAAAGTTGTCCTGCAAGATTGGAGCTGATCGTGAAGTCATTAATATCCGCTACTTCGACGATTTTTGTAGATACGTTACTGGTACAACCAGTGGCTGTGATCTTGACTTGTAAGGAGTATTCACCCGCAAAGGCATTTGTCGCAGGAGCGCGCGTAGGATTCTGCGCCGTGCTTGTAAATCCGTTTGGCCCGGTCCATTGATAAGTTCCACCGGCAACCGGAGGGGTAGATAGGTTCAAAGGTTGACCTGTGCATACCGTCGAGTTAGTTGTTATGGTTGGCATGTCGGGAGCTTCCCCTGTGTCTTTGATCATCGTTATCTGATCGCTTGATGTGCATGCTCCCGACTCTCCGGTAACTGTAACGCTGAAGGTCCCAGGATCCGAGATCGTCAACGCAGGCGAGTTAACTCCAGTACTCACCCCATCTTTTTCCCAGGCAAATGTCACGTTGCCCGCTGGAATCGCCTGAAGCTTTATGTTTCTTCCGTTACAAAACGTCGTTTCAGTATTCAGGATTGTTGCCTGATGACAATTCGTGTTTCTCAGGACAGAGATCTGCGAAATTCTAGTTACTTCGTTAAAACCGGTAAAGGCGATATCCGGTTTGCCATCGCCATCGAAGTCGTTGACCTTCACACTGCGTGTAGGCAGGTCGGTAGTAATATTGTGTTGGGCAAAGACCGGCGCTAGATCGCCGTTATTAAGAAAGACGTTCAACCTCAACTCTGACGCCTTAACCGGTGTTGTATTCTTATTTGCGACGATAATGTCGGGGTTGTTGTCACCATTGATGTCACCAATGTCGAGACCCCATGGTTCTGATATTATTTCAGGATTTGTCGGGTCTGAATCGGTCGTTAGCAGGATAGGCATGGCGAAACTGAATGCAGTCGCCCCTGGAGTGGTCTTATTGATCAAAACCTCTGCCTGATCGCTAATGGTGTACGTCAATACGATATCCATTATCCCGTCTTTGTTGAAATCAGCAGAAGCCATTCTGGTGAAAGTACCTGATAGCTCCACTTTCTGAGGTTCTGCAAAGTGAATCGACCCATCGCCCTCGTTTCTTAAAAGAAAAAAATGATCATTCTGAAACTGGCTAATGGCAATATCTGCCAGACCATCGTTATTGAAATCCTGAACATTGATGTCATAAGTTTTCAGGTCATCCGTTGGTAGCGTTTTAATGTCGAGTTTTGTGCCGGTAAAGACCGGCTGACCTCCCGAACTTTGATTAACGAAGATATAGAACTCAGCGTTCGTAGAGTTTGTGACAATGATCTCAGGTTTTCCATCCTGGTTCAGATCGTGAATAGCCATTTTTGTGGCGTCGTACGTAAGCTCGTCCATATAGAGGTCAACAACCTGCGGATCGAAGCTTATGGTCCCTACAGTGCTGGTGTTTTTTAGTACACGGATACTATTTCGCCCCAGCCGGGACACCACGAGCTCAGGTAACCCATCACCCGTTAAGTCTTCGCACACGACGTTATCCGTTGGGACGCCAATGTTAAGTGAGGTCATGTTACCCTTATCAAATTTGTCGAAATCAACTGTACCTGGAATACTTCTATTCCTGAGGATCACGATATCGGAAGGGTTAGGGTTGAATTTTGTAAGGGGCCTTGTGCCTTTCGTGCTTACGATATCAGGTTTACCGTCAACGTCAAGATCACACACGTATAGATCCCAAAACTCATCAGTAGAAGTAAAAGTCTTTTCATTTACCAGCTTTGAGGCGTCGAAACCAACGCCACCATACACCGGAATAAACTTCATGACAGACTTACCCGACAGTAAGGAGGCTTTGTTGATCACCTCGATATTTGAAACACGGGCTCCCATGGGAACGACAACTTTGATAGAATTGGACGACGAACTGATGATCTCCCCTTTCACTGCATCAAACCAGACGTCAAGGTTGGCGGGATTCGCGTCGAAACCGGTACCCGTGATGATCAACGTATCAAGTGGAAAAGTACTGACCGGTTCAAACTGACTAACGACGGGGATCTGTGAAAGACATGGAAACGCAATAATCAGGAAAAGAGATTGCAGCATTCTCATATAATCGATGTCTAAGACGGAACGTATTTAGAAATCTAATGAATTCCATTGTCTCTGATGTCAGAAAAGATGAATAGTTAGCAGAGCGCAATTTACCTGAGCATTTAGAATCTAAAGTGTATGTTCTGGTTGCTCATGTGACAAAAAGACGATAACATTTCCACAGCTTCATTGATTTTACAAAGCTTGCAGGGGAGATTTACCAACCATTTAATCACTTTCACAAACCGGGTGATTGTTACAGAAAAAGATATCCAAATCAAATGAAACCTCATTTAAGTCTGGTAACGGCTTGGGAACCGACTTGTGAGTAGATTATTGAATGGATGGATCATTGTCGTTGATCCCGGCTTGCAAGTGGAAGCTGATGCTCTGTAGCCGGCAACAACGAGGTTATATTAGCGTAATTTTCTATTGACGACCTTTCTTTCCCCTACCCTATATCCGGGTCATATTTCTATCGCAGGTTGGCATCAAAATTTTTACACGTTGTCACGATTTGGAGGCGTTTGAGAAATCAACACAGCTAAACTGTTTGACATGAGGGGAAACGATTAGAGGGGAGATGTATATCTGCCCTCTTTTCTTTTTAAGGCACACCTTATATGGTGTTGTGCGTACGAATTGTCGGAGCTAGCTTTGCTGGCACCTGATGGATACAACGACTGTTCAGACCATACATGATGCGATCAAACGCAATGCAAACGTGACTGTTGCCATGAAAAGTGGTCTCACAAAAACCGGCAGGCCCCTGCATTTCATCCATGACAAATTCCTCATTATTCAAAACACACAGCGTAAGCTCAAGCACGATCTCATATTGATCGAGGACATTCGCGGTGTGTCACTGGGATAACTGTTGGTCCGGGTCAATCAAAAAGGTTTCTGAGCGAAAAATCCGAGAGGAAGCCCACACGCTCCACAGTCTCGATCTCGTCGACATAGTAGGAAGTTCTCCTCAAAGCGGCATGATGCGCGTCAACTGGTTTAAGCTTGACTACTTCCCTATCCGTCAGGATGTCGTCGACATCAGCCACAAACGGCGACTGCTCATGAGTGATTTTCAACCGGATAGACTTGCCCCTGGATTTACAGGTGATCAATTGCTGAAGGATGTCGTGGCGATTTTGCATAAAGGGAGTATCTGACAGACCTGTTCCCAAAAAAATTGTGCCTGCTGCTTCAAAAAAATTAACGATGCCTGCAATTGCCGCTTAGGTCATCATCCAGATGGTTGAGGTGGCTGTTCCTCGTTCGACTTTCTTCGTCAACTTCCTGCATGCCGTGGAAACGTGTTTTTCGTCGCGTTTTAGCGGGTATAGTTTTTAATCGGCGATGATGTATAAACCAATTGTTGGTCGGGTAAATAGACAGGTTATGGAACGGTACACACTTACTTCAATGTTAAACCTCATTTTGTTGACAGCTTCACTTTCTCTGTTTGTATATATCAAATGGTATTTTTCGACCTTATCGAGCAATATCAGAAACAGAATTCAGACTAATGAGATCCTGGTGAGCATGGTGGTGGGCTTCGTAGTCTACTTTGTGATATCGAATAAATCGATTATTGGTATCGTACAGCTAGTTTTCCTGTTCATAACGATTGCCGCCTTTGTAGGCGGTTGCATTCTGCAGCTCAGGCTACTGAAGGCAAAGAACAACTTATATCCAAAATCCCTTGTCATCTTTCATCAGGGGAAATTCTACAAGGGAGTGATGACTCAAAATAAACTATCCGAAAAAGCCATCATAAGCACGCTCAAGCTGAAAGGTGTAGACGATCTTGTCGACGTTGACACTATCATTGTTGAACCCGATGGCGAGCTGACGGTTATCTTCAAGTAAAAGGTAAAATCAGCAGCATAAAAAAAGCGCCCCGGAGGGCGCCTTCTACTAACAGGGTCCAAATATATCGTTTACTCAGGCGCCTGACGCCTCGTCGTAGACTTGAATTGAACGAGGTACTTCACCTCTTCTTCGCGGTATGGTGTTCCATCGGTCCGGAAAATATCGTGAAACCATAAAGATGGTTCTCCGTCATAGCTCACGGACCATGAATCCCATGCATAGTTTGTCTGCGTCTTTCCAGCTACAAGTCCCCAGTTGTACCCGCTGACGTTGTATTTTTTAAATACCGGCAAAATGCTTTCAAAAGTGTTGTTGAATCCCCGTGCCATGTATTCCGTACAGAGCACCGGTCGGTTAAAACGAAGGAGCGTCTCGATCCGTCTTTGCATTTCCTCCGGCGACTCATAGTTATGAAAGGTAATGACGTCCGATGTTTCAAGCATGAACCGATCGAGTTCCTTTACCTTCATTTCGCACCACTCCCCTATCCATACGCCGGAAGTAAGTGGTTGTGAAGGCTTCACTTCACGAGCCCATTTGAAGACATTCTTCAGCAGGGCCAGCGCCAGGTCGGCTTTATTATCTGGCTCGAAGGCGCCGTAGGATGCATGATTTCTGTTGCATGGTTCGTTGAAGAGGTCCCAAACATGAACACGTTTGTCGTTTGCAAAGTGGGAGATCACTCCCTTCACATATCCCTCCAGCTCGCCATGGCGGCTGATGTCCTTGAGCATCTCGATGCCCGGGCTCTGTAGCCAGCCCGAGTTATGAACACCGATCTTGTATTCCCGCTTGCCTGGTTCCGGAAATGGATTCCAGACACTGTCGAACAAAACGAACATTACACCGATGTTATGGCTATCGGCAATATTGAGGAACGTTTCCATTCTCGAGAGGAGTCCCTTTGCATCGTTTTTCCAGAGAAGATCGTGAAGAAAAACCCGGATCGAGTTGAATCCAAGATCGGCAGCCCATCCCAGTTCCCGGTCGATGGTGATCGGATCGAAGCTGTCTTCTTCCCACATCTCAAGCTGGTTGACTGCTGTCGATGGTGCATAATTACAACCCAGCAACCAGCCTTTGTCATTGTACCATTGATGGGCTTTTTCTATCGTCCACTGACCGTCGGCAAGTGGATATTCATTTAGCTTGTGTGATTTCATTTTTTGATCGATGTAAACCGGAGATATTAATTTCCGATTCACACAACAAAATTCTTCAAATTCCGTGCTGAATTCCACGGAGATTGGAGCATAAAATCGGGGCATGTAAGATTTACGTAAAATGCAGAAGATGCAAACAGCTATAGCCGCGAATTCTGCGCGCATTGATGGTTTGCGTTCCAGAAATCAGCTATTGGCACTCCTTTAGACAATGGCAAAAATTCTCACTAAATATTCATCGCAACGAAAGAAATTTCATTGGCCACTTATCCATTGACGATCTCTCCACCATTGGGATGCAGAAACTGACCGGTCATATAGGAGCTGTCTTCGCAGGCAAGGAACAGATAACACGGCGCAACTTCAGCCGGCTCTCCAGCCCTCTCCATCGGGGCATCGCTGCCGAAATTGGAAACCTTCTTTGGCTTGAAGGACGATGCGATCAACGGCGTCCATATTGGCCCGGGGGCAACCCCATTCACCCTGATCTTTCGTTTGATCAGATTCGCAGCAAGGCTCCGTGTAAAGGATACGATCGCCCCTTTTGTCGAAGCGTAGTCTATCAAACCGCCACTCCCGCGATAAGCCGTAACAGATGACGAGTTGATGATGCTCGAATTTTCCTTCATGAACGGAAGGGCAGCCTGTGTCACCCAGAAATACGAAAAAATGTTCGTCGAAAAAGTTTCCAGCAATTGCTTCGGGGTGATGTCTTCCAGCTTTTCACACTCATAATGAATACCGGCATTATTGACAAGAATATCGATCTGGCCAAAGGACCGCACGGTTTTGGCAACTGCCCGCTTGCAATTCGACTCCTTGCTTAGATCACCCGGAATGAGCAGACATTGTCTTCCGTACTGTTCAACCATTGCCTGAGTGTCTTCTGCATCCCTGTGCTCGTTCAAATACGCTATGGCGATATCCGCTCCTTCTTTTGCAAACAACACGGCTACCGCGCGACCGATCCCACTGTCGCCACCGGTAATGAGTGCCTTTTTGCCGATCAACTTTCCCGAGGGAACCTGGAGCATATCCGCGAGCGGTTCCGGCCTCATTCTGGATTCCAACCCAGGACGTCGCTGTGACTGCGGCTTTCGAAGCGGTCGCTTTTTACCTGCCTTTTGCATATACAAACGGTTTTCAACGTATCTGAAAAACTTATACCTCTGCTACCCTGTTTGCAGAACCCTATTCCTGTGAACAAGTTCTTCAGGCGTGTATTGCTCGTATAGATACCTCGCCGGATCTTTCCACCAGCCTTTTCCATTGGTGGCCGGGTGTACATGATACGGATCCTTTGCTATCGCCGCTATATAATCGGCAAGTGGAGTTTCTTCTGCGACACCGCTTGTCACATCGAACGCGCCGGATTCATAATCGCCTCCGGGCGCAGTCAACAATCGGTTCCATCCGAACGAACCGAGCATCGCCCACGTTGTAAGTGCCCGTATATCGGCTCCTTCGCTTGTCAGATCCAGGCAAGCATGCCGTATTTCCGAAAACCATCTGATCTGGTTGTCTGTATCACAATGAATGTGAACCTCCGTTACTGCCATTGGCAATGCATAGCGCTGCCATGCTTCCCTCAGCAAGACCGTTGGACCTGATGGCTCCGGCAACGGCACGCGTACTGCTTCTACGTCGGCATACCTATGGCGATGATTGCGTCCATGATAATGCGGCGGATACTTGTCGAGCCTTTCATCCAGAAATCGCTCGGAAGTCGGATAGTAGTCGAGGCCAATGATGTCGGGCGGGCAGGGATTGTCGAGAAAGAAGTGTAAGATGTCCTTCGACTGAACATACCTTGCAAAGTAATTCCACAACGGATGACCGGGTTTTACACGTCCGCAGAGGATGTCGAAGGTCAACCAGCGCCTTTCGTTTTCAAAGGCTGCCTGATAGGACATAAACGGGGTACTGTAGACCTTCGCCAGGTCTTCTGTCTGAACGAGCTTCGCCGACGGATTCACCTTGCGTATTTCGTGCATCGCCAGCACTACACCCTTCAGTTCGTTGAGCAGTATGGTCACGAACGCGCGATCATTTCGTTTATGCGGAAACCATAGTCCATACAACCCGCAAAACCGGGCGGTAGTAAGTGGTTCGTTCACCGGGGTGAAATACTCAATTGCCGGATAACGCACAGCCACCCTGTGCGCAAATTCGCTAAGCCGCACACCAAAGTCTGGAGAGGTAACATCTGCATAACGGGGACCGCTTCCATGATGCACAAGTCCGGCGATCGGCTTGATACCGCAGGAAGTCATAACGTTGTATGCGCGATCGGCATCCGTCCAATCGATAGGACCTCCAGCCGCGGGCTGCAGTTTTTCCCAAATAAAGGGGTATCGCATCATACGTATTCCAAGCGCCGAAAATTTTCGGATGTCCTCCTCTATGCGCGCGTAGTGATTGGAATAGTACAGCTGATCGAAGTATTTACTTCGAACGCGATTGTATGAACATTCAATTCCACCCCATATCTCAGGTATGCTGGTAGATCTTTTGTCCATTAGCTTGTTTTTCAGATTGCTGTTGCGAAATTTTTTCAAACAATGTTAAAGACTGCGCAACCACCTGATCCATATTGTAATATTTATAGGTTGCCAAACGGCCCGTGAAATAGGTGTTCGTCATTGCGTTTGCCAGGCGCTGATACTTCTTGTATATCTCCGCGTTCTCCGGCCTCGGTATGGGATAGTACGGATCTCCTTCGGCTTTCGGGAATTCATAAACGATCGTGGTCTTTTCATGCGATTGTCCCGTTAAATATTTGAACTCCGTTGTGCGTGTGTAGGCGTGCTCGTTCGGATAGTTTACCGTACCTGTCGGCTGAAATGTCTTCATGTCGTACGTCTCGAATTTGAACTCCAGCGAACGATAGGGAAGCCTCCCATAACAGTAGTTGAAGAACGCGTCGATCGGACCGGTATAGATCATGAATCGGTAGGGGATCACGTCAGCGATCTCGCGATAGTCCGTATTCAGCATCACTTTGATATTCGGATGTGACAGCATTTTCTGGAACATTCGCGTATAGCCATAGAGTGGCATTGCCTGATAAGTATCGGTGAAATATCTGTCGTCACGGTTTGTCCTGGTCGGAACCCGTGCGGTGACCGACGCGTCGAGCTCGCTGGGGTCGAGGTCCCACTGCTTGCGTGTGTAGTTCCTGAAGAATTTCTCGTAGAGCTCTCTTCCGACCTTGTTGACAACAACGTCTTCCGATGTAAGCACCCGCTCCCGCTTCTCTGCTTTGGACTCGAAGAAATTCTCGAGATCCGAACAGCTGAGATTCAATCCATAGAGTTTGTTGATGGTATTAAGGTTTATCGGGATCGGAACAAGCTGACCGTCGACGCTTGCCAACACCCGATGTTCGTACGGTCGCCATGGGGTAAATTCTGATAGATACTCGAATACCTTTTTGGAATTTGTGTGAAAAATGTGCGGGCCGTATTTATGGATCAGTATCCCATGTTTATTGAAATAATCATAGGCATTTCCACCGATGTGGTCCCGCTGATCTATAATTAATACTTTCTTGTTTGATACACTTGCCAATCTCTCGGCCAGCACGCTGCCGGCAAACCCTGCTCCTACAATCAGATAATCAAACATAGATCTGTTCTTTTACATTATTTAACCGTTGCTTTTCATTTAGCTTCCTTGTGATCAGATACATCATCCGTTGCCAGGTCTTATCCCACGAATTTTGCGAAAGGGTTTCATCAACTTTTTCCAGCCACTCCTCACGGTCGCTATTCTCCAGAGCCATCGCCGTCACTCTCACAAACTCGTCGGCTGTCCCGGCAATATTCACTAACCCGTGTCTTCCATACTGGCGAAGCACGTCGATGATCGGTGTCGATACCACAGGCTTGCCTGCAGCGAGGTATTCGGGAGTTTTTGTGGGGCTGATATACCGGGTCGACTCATTGTGTGCGAACGGCATCATTGCCACATCCCAACCGGAGATGTAGGAAGGTAGATCTGCGTATTGCTTCATCCCCAGATAATAAATGTTGGGAAGCTTGGGGAGAGAATGCGGATCGATTTTCACCACCGGGCCGATCATGATAAAGCTCCATTCGGGTTTCCGCCTCGCTACAGTTTCAACAAGATCGAAATCCATTCTTTCGTCCAGCACACCGAAGTATCCGATGCGCGGATGTGGTATAGCGGATTGATCCGACGGATCCTGGTTGTACTTTCTTGCCTTGTTAAAATGTTCACAGTCGATGCTGCTCGGGAACGCATGAACATCGGGATGCTTATGCTTCTTTGCTTCATAGAGACTGTAACCTCCCGTGAACACCAGGTCGGCTTTGGAGAAAAGTTCATTCTCCCTGTCCTTCAGAGCTTGTGGTGCAAACTTGAACGCCGACAATTCATCCATGCAGTCGTAAACGATGATCTGAGGATTGAAATGATCGGTGAAGGTCAATGCCATTGGAGTATAGTACCAGAAAAAATAGTTCACAATCTGTTTATCGATGAACAGTTTGCTGACCAATTCTTTCTGCTGAAGAATGTTCGCATCATCGCGCTTGCCCGCAATCAAGTGAGGAACGACCACAAACAGATTTTCAAGTGGTGTGTTTACCTCGATAAAGTTTTCGGTTGTTGCATCAAAGACGGGTTCTTCAATGAAGAAAGTCCTGTATTGTTTAGAAAATCTGCTCATCAAATGCTGAGGCCTTTGGTAAACAAAATTCCAACGAAGATGTGAGAAACAAACTAGATCAGTAGAAGTGGCATTGGGCATAGGAAATCAGTATTTATTACGCCCTTTTTACAAGCATTTCTATGCCAGTTATATTATTGGTTCAATAGGACCCAAACCTTTGCACAAACCTGACCTATTGGGTACGGGAATACCCACGTTGCAAAAAAAATACTGTAGAAATTATTACTTGGGGGTTTAAACCGACGGTAAAATCAACGTACCAGGTAGGCGAAAAATGAAAAACCCCCGAACGATTCGGGGGTTCTGATTCTTACATCGCTGTTTCGACTGTTTACAAATTCTTGTCGTTATCTTTCACTTTGTCCTGGCACTGGTCGATCTTCTCCTTGTGCATTCTCAGGTGAGGAAGTGTTTTACTCGCGAAAGATTTTATGTCGGCGTCTTCACCGTTATCGGCTCTTCTTTCAAACTTGTTGATCGATTTTTCGTGAGCATCCTCCATGGTCTCCAGCCACTTTTTGTCGAAATCATCGGCACCTTCTTCGCGCAGATTTTCCATTTTGCGTTTTGCTTCGTCCTTAGGTTCCACTGGTACTGTAATCGCCTTTTGCTGCGCAAGCGCCTTTAATTCAGCAAGTACTTTAGTATGATCGGCCTCCAGCATTTTAGCCAACTGTTTTACCTCAGGGTTGGTTGACCGTTGAGAAGCGAGCTTTGCCATTTGGATCTCGGCCAGATTTGATGCAACTGCTTCAGCAACAAAGTCGGCATCCTTTTCCATATCGTTGTCTTCGAATTTCTCGTCGTTTGCTTCTTCTGCTACTTCGTTGGAGTCCTGTTCCTGTTCACGACGTGTTTCGTTACAAGAGGCAAAGACAGCAACCAATGAAGCGAGTGTAAGTATTTTGAAAATGCGTTTCATAAGTTTTTGGTTTTAATTTTCGCTAACGCTTAGGAAAAATTGTTCCAGGCGACAGCTTGGCCCACTCACTTCATTCTCAAGCGCATACATTTCGCGGTGTAGCCGTTTTCATGCGGGAATTGTGTAAGGATTTACCCAACAAACTGACAATCAGTGTTTTGATCATCTATGGTCGGTGATGAAGATCGACGCCCAATTATCATCGCGTCATTGGCTTTTGCTATTTTTTGGTGTTGTGACACGGACAATTTACAGTTAACTTATACTATCGGCTGCTGACGGATAATTTATCCAATTGCCAATGGCACTATAATTTGGTCATTGCGATAGGTTATGAAGTATGAAAAAAACTTTGCGCCGTGTTAGTAAAAAAGAAATCGATGGCGAATGCTGCACGACGTTTTGAGCAAACGATGCGTTCAGTCAGGGGTAAGGGGAAAGAGCGGTTAAAATCGTTCATCACTCCCATGCTCACCACGCTTCATGACGAACCATTCGACGATGATGACTGGATCTTCGAGATCAAGTGGGATGGTTATCGCGCCATCGCGGAGGTGGAGAACGGCAATGTAAAACTTTACTCCCGTAACGGTCTCTCATTCATCGGGCTATATCCACGTGTA
>CBHTUB010000156.1:0-11877 GCA_966095595.1 uncultured Chryseosolibacter sp.
ACGCTATTATACGTTGCTATAAAAATCAATTACTTCACCTTCAGCCAGGGTTACGATGGCTTTCTTGTAGTTTGGTCTGCGGCCAGCCAAAATACCAGTCTTGGTATAACGGGTCTTCATTTTGCCCATTACTTTCATGGTGTTCACCTTTTCGACGTTAACACCGTATTGCTTTTCAACGGCCTGTTTGATCTCTACTTTGTTCGCTTCGGCATCGACGATAAAACCGTACTTGCCTTTTTCATTCAAAGCAGAAACTTTCTCCGTAACCAATGGCCTCTTCAGGATACTCATTATTCTTTATTTAATAAGTTCTCAACTTTGCTAATAGAGCTCTCTACAAAGATCACACTGTCCGCGTGCATCACATCGTATGTGTTGATCTTGTCAACTGTTGTGATCTTTGCATTTTCGATGTTTCTTCCTGCGAGCACAACATTTTTGTTGTTCTCTGCAAGAACGAGGAGCGTCTTCTTTTCGCCCAACTTCAGGGCGCTGAGAAGAGCAGCATACTGCTTTGTTTTTGCCGATTCGAAAGTGAAGTCTTCCAAAACTGCAATTGCATTGTCCTTTGCCTTGTAGGAAAGGGCAGATTTACGAGCGAGGTCTTTTACTTTCTTGTTCAGCTTGAAAGAATAGTCGCGGGGCGTCGGACCGAAAATACGTCCACCACCTTTGAACTGAGGGTTCTTGATGTTACCCGCACGAGCTCCACCAGTACCTTTTTGCTTCTTGATCTTCTTGGAAGAACCAGAGATCTCGTTACGCTGCTTTGATTTATGAGTACCCTGGCGCTGGTTGGCGAGGATGCTTTTTACATCGAGGTAAATTGCGTGGTCGTTTGGTTCGATGCCAAACACGTCATCAGAAAGGCTTACTTTCTTGGATGTTTTTTCACCACTATATTTTAATACTGCTACTTCCATTATTTCTGAAGGATTACAGTTGAATTCTTAGCTCCGGGAATTGAACCGCTGATCACGATCAGGTTCTGGTCGGCTATGATCTTAACAACTTTAAGGTTGGTAATGGTAACACGGGCGTTACCCATACGGCCTGCAAGGCGTTTACCTTTAATAACACGTGAAGCAAAAGATGCGTTACCCATTGAACCCGGCGCGCGCAATCTGTTGTGCTGACCGTGAGTTTGTCCACCAACACCGGCGAAACCATGGCGCTTAACAACACCCTGGAATCCACGGCCTTTTGAAGTACCTACCGCATCGATGAAATCACCTTCAGCGAAGATGTCCATTACACGTACTTCCTTACCAAGCTCGGCGATAGATTCGAATCCTGCCTCAAGGCGGAACTCTACTACGTCTCTCTTAGGAGTAGTATTGGCTTTTTTGAAATGGCCTAATTCAGCTTTTGTAGTGTTCTTTTCTTTTTTCTCACCAAAAGCTAACTGAACGGCCTTGTATCCGTCAGTTTCTTCATTTTTTACTTGGGTGACTACGCAGGGACCGGCCTCGATCACTGTACATGCGATACTTTCGCCATCGGCGCCGTATACGCTAGTCATTCCAATTTTACGTCCTATAATGCCAGGCATGGTTGAAACCTTTTTTGCTGTTTTTCAGGATTTTCCGCGTTTGTTGATCGTTTCTGATGGAAGAAAATCCACAATCCGCGAAAAAGGACTGCAAAGATAGGAAATGATGACTAGTTAGCAAATGCGGGTTTCAAAATTTTATAAAAAACCTGTTTTACAATGGCTTACACGTGTGATTTTGAATGTCTTCCTGAACTGTAACCGAATCGCAAACCGGCCACTCGGCAAAATCAACTATCATTGCGTTGCTTTTAAACCGTAGAAATGTTCCTAAAAACCGGTTTTTCGTGGATTTTATTAACAGGTCTGCTCCTGCTTCTGTTCCTGATCGACATTGGCACCGGGTCGGTACAAATTCCCATCAAAAAGGTATTGGAAATACTTATGACACCGGATTCCGATAACGTGTGGGCGGAAATAATATGGAATTTCCGAATGACAAAAGCCCTTACGTGCATAACAGCCGGAGCCGCTCTGGCCCTTGCCGGGTTGCAAATGCAAACGCTTTTCAGAAATCCCCTCGCCGGTCCCGATGTGCTTGGTCTATCGTCAGGAGCCAGTTTGATGGTGGCCCTTCTCTACTTGGCCGGATGGGGCCTGTCATCCCAATATCTCCCGGATTCCATATCGGTGGTAATAGCAGCAAGCGTTGGTTGCGCGTTAGTGTTCCTGATCATGCTTGCTATTTCCGGCCGCATCCGTGACAATGCCTCACTGCTTATTGTGGGCCTTATGGTCGGCGCAGGCACCTCCTCTATAGTGAGCGTTCTTCAATATACCAGTCAGGCCGAGGAGCTTCAAACGTATATTCTTTGGACCCTGGGAAGCCTTGGATCGCTCAATTGGATTGAAATTAAGATTTTGACACTGATATTACTCGTGGGCGCCCTGCTAAGCGTTTTCAATATAAAGGGGCTCAATGGCTGGCTGTTGGGCGAAAATTATGCAAAAAGCATTGGCATCAACATCAGGGTTTCCCGTTATATGATGATCGCTTCCGCTGCTATACTAACCGGAGCAGTGACTGCCTTTTGCGGGCCGATCGCATTCGTTGGCCTGGCAGTACCACACCTTGTCAAGTTGCTGGTACCTTCCAGTAATCACAGGTTACTGATTCCCGGCAGCATTCTCGGAGGAAGTATTTTGCTGTTGTTTTGCGATATCGTCTCACAACTTCCCGGCGATTCTGTTTTGCCGCTGAACGCCATTACAGCGCTGATCGGCGCTCCCGTAGTTATCTGGATCATCCTCCGAAGCAAAATGATCAACGTATGAGCCCGACGGTAGCGCCGCTGATCAGAACCACCGATCTTTCTGTCGGTTTTCACCCCGGGAAAGTATTATTTAAGAATTTGAATCTGCAGCTATATCCCGGCAAGCTGATTTGTTTCATGGGCCCAAATGGGATAGGAAAGTCGTCTCTGATCCGAACGTTATCCGGTCTCCAGATGCCACTGTCAGGAAGCGTATCGGTGATGGAGTCGGATGCCGGCGATTTAACGAGAAAACTTGCCGTGGTACTGACGGCGAAAGCAGCGGTTCCGGGAATGACCGTCTACGATCTGGTCGGCTTTGGAAGATATCCATACTTGCGATGGGATGTTTCATTAAGCGAAACTGATCACAGCGTCATCAGGGGGTCTCTTGAGATGTTGGGGATCAACTACCTCTCAGGAATGAAACTGACGGAATTGAGTGACGGGCAGTTGCAAATGGCTACGATAGCGCGCGCCTTATGTCAACAGACGCCGATTATCCTGCTCGACGAACCTACTGCTCATCTTGATCTCAACAACAGGCTCGAGATCATGAAACACCTGAAGCGTTTTGCAAATGAAATGAACAAGGCCATCCTGGTTTCGACGCATGAACTGGATCTCGCGCTTCAGATCGCAGACGAGGTGTGGCTTGCCACTGCACACCAGGGTATCCTTCACGGGGCACCAGAAGACCTTGTCCTCAACGGCTCATTCGACGATGTTTTCCGGTTCAAGGGATTTGATCTCAGGACGGGGCGTGTGGCTCATCCCGTAGTTCGGAAGACGCCCATAATTCTGGAGGGTTCGGGCCACGACCTGCTGTGGACCAAAAATGCACTGCAGCGGTGTGGTTACGAAGTGCGAATATCCCAAGATAATGCAGGGGCCATCAAAGGCTTTCATGTCAAAATTGGTTATGAGGAGTCGAAACCTCACTGGATTATTACCTCAATGAAGCAACAGTTACATTCCGGTACTATCGCAGAATTGATCGAAGCACTCAACTCAAACGATTGCAAAACACATGAGTAAGATTCTCATCAAAAAACGCGAAGTACCATGGCATCTGTTTATTAGGTTTGTACAATAAAGCGTTACAGTTTAACCCGACTTATGTTTAACTCTTCTGATATTTTTCCCTACAAATTTGACGAAAAGTACTCCAAACCAGTGGCGTACTTTTCCATGGAATTCGCCATCGACCAGCCTCTGAAAATATACAGTGGTGGTCTCGGATTTCTCGCCGGATCACATCTGCGCAGTGCCTATGAGTTGAAGCAAAATCTGATCGGTATTGGCATCCTCTGGAAAAAAGGTTATTACGATCAGGAGCGCAACCAGGATCAAACGATGCGTTCCAGCTTCCGCGACAAGGATTACTATTTTCTCGAAGACACAAAGATTGTGTTCCCGATCACGATCCATAACTCACGTGTCTACGTGAAGGCATTTTTACTGAAAGCCGATACATTCAAGACTGCTCCCTTGTTCCTGCTGACTACCGACATTCCGGAGAACGATTACCTTGCACAGACGATAAGCCATAGGCTTTACGACCCGAACGAGACGACGCGTATTGCTCAATCGATACTGCTCGGAGCCGGTGGCGCAAAACTTCTCGACATTCTCGAGCGAAAAACGGAGATCTACCACATGAATGAAGGTCATGCCCTTCCGCTGTGTTTTTATCTCCTCGATAAGTATAAGGACATGGATGAGGTGCGAAAGCGCGTAGTATTTACAACACATACGCCTGAGAAAGCCGGAAACGAGGAACACAGTGTCCCGCTTCTCAACAACATGAGCTTTTTCAACGGGCTTTCCGCCGAACAGGTTGAAAAATACGTGAAGCCGGAAAATGGAATTCTTAACTATACGCTGACCGCACTGAGGATGTCCAAAATTGCCAATGGTGTTTCACAGCTCCACGGTGAGGTTGCGCGTAAAATGTGGAATTCGTATGATGGGATCTGCGATATTACCGCTATCACGAACGCACAGAACAAGACCTATTGGAAAGATGAAACCCTGGAGCGGGCATTGGAGGCGAACGACGATGACGCACTGATGGCAAGAAAGAAGGAACTCAAGTTCAAGCTGTTCAGAACGATCGCCAACCAGACCGGGAAATTGTTCAATGAAAACACGCTTACCATTGTCTGGTCAAGAAGGTTTGCAGCGTACAAAAGAGCAAATCTCATTCTTTCCGATTTCAACAGATTCTTAAAGATCGCAAAGAACACAAAACATCCGATCCAGATCATCTGGGCCGGAAAACCATACCCGGAGGACTATGGAGCGATCAACCTATTCAACGAGATCTATTGGAAGACCAAGGAACTTCCAAATTGTACCGTATTAACGGGATACGAGCTTTGGTTGTCGGGACATCTCAAAAAAGGTTCAGACATCTGGTTGAATAACCCCAAACTCTATCACGAAGCTTCAGGCACCTCAGGCATGACTGCCGCTATGAATGCATCTGTGAATTTCTCGATCCCTGACGGCTGGGTACCGGAATTCTCGAAGCATGGTCACAACTCTTTCCTTATCGGTACTGCCGCAGATAACCTGACTCAGGAAGAAAAGGATAAGATAGAGGCACAGAACCTGCTCGATGTTCTCGAGCATGAGATCATCCCTACCTATTATGAAAACCCGAAAAAGTGGATAGAAATCGTAAAGAACAGCATGAAGGAAGTTGCACCGTTCTTCGATGCAGGCAGGATGGCAGATGAGTATTATACACGCCTGTATCACTTCGACTATGCGGCGCATAAGAAACTCTCGGAGGGATCACATTTAAGAAAGGCCGTTTAAGATTATCGGTCGCACGTCATTCAATAAAGCTATCGGGGAAACACCGGTAGCTTTTTTATTGCTAGCCGCTTATCATTGGAGATTAGCGAGATCCCGGATCAGGATCTTCTTTCGGTCGAAGTTGATCAGGTTTTGTTCTTTTAGCTCATTCAGGATTGTTGTAACGGTCTGGCGCGACGTTCCCGTCAGCGAGGCAATGTCCTGATGCGTTAGCTTCGTCGGGATCATTGTTTCCGACCCGACCTTTTGACCTTTCCATGACGCAGCATCTTTGAGAAATTCTATTATCCGTGTACGGGCATCTTTGAACACCAACAGCTCCAGCTTGCGTTCGAGCTTCATCAAACGGAGCCCTACGAGTTTCAGGATCTTAAAGCTCAATTCGCGATCCTGGTACATAAGATTTTTCAATTCCTCGATGGTCAACGGACATACTACGGTTTTGTCGTCCATCGCCTGGGCGAAATCACCTCGCCGGTCCTCGCCTGCCAAAGCGAGCTCACCAAAGATCTCGCCTGCCGTAAGAATTGATTTAATAACCTCTTTTCCGTCATCCAGATAATGTCCAATGCGGACTCTTCCACTGGACATCATATAGATCATTGTAGCCGGCTCATTCGGGAAATAGATGAATTGATCCTTTTTAAAGGTCAGGAACTCATGCTTCGTGCCCATGGCCTTCACCTTGTGGGGACAGAGGATTTGATATAGATTAACGCTTTCAAAATACCAGAGCGCTGCGGTGCTTGACATCTGCTGTGCGGGTTTAACTTAAGTTACGGATTCATGCGACAACTTGCTTTAACGGAAATCTGGGTATATCCGATCAAGTCTTTGGGAGGAATTCAGCTGCAACGTGCAAAAATTTTTGGGAAGGGGCTCGAACTCGACCGCCGATGGATGCTGGTAGACGAAAACAACACGTTTCTCACACAAAGAGTATTGCCGTTGATGGCATTGTTCAAATTGAGCCGGCATGCCGATCTTCTCCATATCGACTTCAGGGGTGAGACAATCAGCTTCAATATCAATGCAAAACCGGAGGGGCCGGAACTAAAAACCAGGATCTGGGACGATGAAGTCGAAGTGATCGAAACTAACGCACATCTAAGCTCCTGGTTCGCCGGAAAGCTCAATATGAAATGTCGTCTTGTTGCTTTTCCGGAAAACAACGTGCGCGCCGTTGACCCGCGATACAAAGTCAATGATGAACATGTAAGTCTCGCCGATGCTTACCCGTTTTTGATCATCGGACAAAGCTCACTGGATGACCTGAACGCCAGGCTACCGGCCCCTGTACCCATGAATCGTTTCCGACCCAATTTTGTTTTTACAGGCGGGCAGCCGTTTGAGGAAGACTCCTGGCGCGAGTTTACAATCGGACAAAATCGTTTTGTCGGCGTAAAGCCCTGTGCGAGGTGTGTACTCACGACCGTCGACCAGGACACAGCCGAAAAAGGTATCGAACCACTCTACACGTTATCGACCTATCGGAAAAAAGAGCAGAAGGTTTTGTTCGGCCAGAACCTTGTCGCACTGGACCTCGGCGAAGTAGCAGTAGGTGATAAAATCACGATTAGTTAAAAATCCCTTGGTCTTCACGCCATTCATCATCACTTTTGCAGCATGACGTTCCTTTACCTGAAGGCAGTTCATATCATCTTCATCGTCACCTGGTTTGCCGGACTTTTTTATATGCCGCGACTCTTCGTTTACATCACCGAAGCACACGAAAAACCCGAGCCTGCGAGATCAATCCTTTTAACGCAGTTCAAGATCATGGCTTCGAGACTATGGTATGGCATTACCTGGCCATCGGCGGTCATCACCCTGGGCATGGGTGCTGCGCTGGTTGTTAACCAGCCTGGCTGGCTTCAACAGGGATTCATGCATATCAAATTGACGCTCGTATTTCTGCTGTACCTCTATCATTTTTCCCTCCAGTACATTTACAAGACCTTAAAAAAGGATATCATAAAATATACGTCACAGCAATTGAGAATGTGGAATGAAGTGGCAACATTGTTCCTGATCAGCATTGTGTTTATTATCGTTTTGAAGAATACGCTGAGCATGGTGTGGGGCATTGCCGGGTTACTACTCGTGACAATTTCAATTCTTGCAGGTATAAAACTTTATAAAAATTTACGGAAGTAGTATGAAGAAATGGATCACGGCCCTGACTCTTGCAACACTAGTGGCAGCATTCTCATGTGTTAAGGAAAGGGAGAAACCCCTTCCAATCTTAGGCGAACGCGAGGTTGAAGGAAGCGACACGATCTATCATACTATTGCTCCGTTTTTGTTTGTCGATCAGGATAGTAACGTCGTAACTAACGAAACATTCCGGGACAAGATCTATGTGGCTGATTTCTTTTTTACATCCTGCAGAACAATTTGCCCCAAGATGAAAACGCAGATGCTGCGCGTTTACGATTCCATTCAGAATGACCCGGAAGTGTTGATCCTTTCCCATACTATCGATCCTGCGTATGATACAGTTGCGCTATTACATGACTTCGCCGACCGCCTCGGCGTGAAGACCAACAAATGGCATTTCGTAACCGGCAACAAGGATTCTATTTACAACATCGCGCAGACAAGCTACTTCGCCACCGCCCTGGAAGACAAGTCTGAGCCTCAGGGATTCATTCACAGCGGAGCCTTTCTCCTGATCGACAAGGAGCAACGAATCAGGGGAAAATACGATGGCACGAAGGAAGAAGATGTAAATCGTTTGATCGTCGATATACGCCGACTCAAGCGGGAGTACAACAAAACGAACTGATATACATGAGAGGGACGCACCACATCGCCTTCCTTGCAATCCTTTTCGGATGTTTTTTCACTTGTAGCAAATCTCCCGACAATGCACAGGCCGATTCCCAGAAGTTTGACCGGTATTACCTTCAGGGAAAGCAGTTGTACACACTCCATTGCAGCAATTGCCATCAGGATGCCGGCACAGGTCTGGGCCGGGTCTATCCACCACTGGCACATTCGGACTTCATGGATAAAAATGCAGATGAAGTACTCTGCATCATCCGCCACGGGCGCGAGGGAGAACTGATCGTCAATGGCGTCAACTTTAATCAGAAAATGCCTCCAAACGAATCATTGACCGATCTTGAAATCGCGGAGATCGCCACGTACATTTTCAACACTTGGGAACACAACAAAGGTCTCTTCGAGGTAAACAAAGTCCGATCCGTTCTCGACTCGTGCAAGATCGCTCGTTAGAATGTCGAACATATCGTTTTCAGGTCGTACGAGGTCATCATGTGCATAGGTGAACCTTTGGCCGTCCCCGGATCGTCGTTGAAAACGTTTTCATATCCGAGCAAGTTGATTGAGCCGTCGTTGACTTTAACAACCTTATCGATATAGATCGACTTTTCCGAAACGAGTGGCAGTATCATTGACTTATCACCTTTCAGACTAAGCTTGGCAAGGAAAGGATTCGATTGCCCCTGCGCTAATTTTGTGCGAAATTCTTTGCCGGACTTATCTTTCAACACACCATAGTTGCCGGTGATGACATAGCCGTCACGCACAGGTATCAGGTCCTGGAATGTCCCTGTGAGATTAAGTTCCTGGTGCCACAACAAGTCACCAAGAATATTGATGCTCGTTAACGAGACCACCTCGTCCTTTTGGTATTGCTGTCTCAGCGAATCTCCTTTAAACACCATTATAAATGAATTGCTCGCCTCCTGATAAACCAGCTTTCGGGACATCGATTTCTCTTTCAGCTTCAACGGCTTCAATTCGCCTTTCTCATTAATAAAAACAAATGTGTTTCCCATAAGTCCATTCGAGCGGCGAACCGAGCTCACAACAACGGCACATCCTTCCTGAGTTGTTACAAGATCACCGAGATAATTGTCAGCATCGAGCTGGGCCAGGCTGTCCGGAGCAAAATTGAGCTCTTTGAGCCAGGCGGCTTTTCCGTCAGGGTTGAGACGTGCTACAAAACCAATCGCGTTGTTACCTGTTTTCTTATTCATCTTGTGTACTCCCGCCAGATACGTGCTTCCATCAGGTAGCCTGCTGATCCGTTGGGTAAGGACCGAAGCGTTGTCGAGCTGCCGAACCGATTTCCTGTCGGTAAACAGCGGCACATTGAATGTTCCGATCTTGACGTACTTATTAACACCTTCCTGGTTGGGATTGTATTTCTGTAAGCTGGCCTGAAGAATTTGGCGGTAGTCGTTAAACGAGCTACTGATCGAAGACTTCTCTGACTCCACGAAGTTCATCAGACCTTTTTCTCCACCATAAAATTTATCGAGATATGCCTGATGCTTTTTCATGCTGACGGGATTCATCGCATTTCTCACGTGCGCAAGGAGGGTGTCAGCACCACGGTTGATCTGGATGAGACTGCTATACAACTGAAGCTTTGCATCGATCGCTGAATCCCTGGCGACGTTTTTCTGTCTCACAAGCCAATGTTGCCTAAACGATTTATATTCGAGCAATGCAAGGGCGAGAGAATTCTTGTCATAATTATTCAACTGAAAGATCAGATCTTTGGGCACCTTCGCCAACTCTTCGTTAGTGATGTTCTCAGTCGGTATCTTTGCCAACATTTCGTTCAACTTTGTCTCCGTCGCCGCGACCTTCTGTCGCACGCCAACAATTTCATCGGCGTGTGCCTTACGGACCACTTGAACCCAGTCCCCATAATTCCAAAACTCGACATCTTGAGTAAGAAAGCTTAATGTTGTGGTGAGGCCGTCCATGCGATAAACGTCGATATCTCGTATATGCGACTTCTGATTGTATTTCTTCAGTGGATATTCAGCAATCAACCCCTGGTAACTCTTGAAGTACCATATTGAAGAATCGTAGGCTGTCTTTAGTGATTCGAGACGCTGATTGAATTTCTCATCAAACAGCATATATATATCTTCGAGCGTTTTGTAATCATTGTTGATGGAGGCATATAGTTTAACAGCGTTGTCATAGTGCTTGACGCTTCTCGTAAAGGATCTGTAAATGGCAGGTATCTTATCTACGAATTTCTGGGCGGAGTCCATGGCATTGGTCATTTTTTGCTGAACCACGGCATAGTCGACAAACGGTTTTCCTCTGGCATCTACAGTCTTGAATATGGGAGCATAATATTCGTTGTCGCTTTTGACATCCGATGCGGTCACCAGCACCTTAGCCTTCGTCAACCGAAGGATCGTCTCTTTGGCATGAGCAAGCGCTTTTGTGTATTCCAGTAGCGGATCAGATTTCCGGAATATGTTGTAATGCAGAAGTGCGAGCCGGAAGTTAGCGTTAGGCTGATCCGGTTCATCGGTAAGGAAAGCGCGAAGCATCAACATTTGCTCCGAGGGAGTAATTGTATCGAGGGCAGGTACAACTTCCCTATAACGTAGTCGCTGCGCGCTGATGTCGACAGCCGTAAAAGCGAAAGTAACCAGTAGCAGTATTTTAAAGATTTTCATGATCAGATTCCGATAATTTTTAACTCCACTCTTCTGTTTACCATTCTGTTTTCCTCACTCGTGTTGGGCACCTTAAATGCCTTTTCGCCATATCCCATTGCCACAAATCGCTGCTCTGCAATGCTATTCTGCTTAAGAAACTCGACAACACTCTGGGCGCGTTTTTGCGAAAGAACCTGGTTGTAAATATCCGAGCCAACGTCGTCCGTATGCGCTGCGATCTCCACTTTGAGTGTAGGGTTTTCGCGGAGCAGCTTGATCACTCTTTCCAGCTCGGTAAACGATACATCTGACAGCTTGCTGGAATTCGACTCGAAGTTGATGTCCTTCAGAACAAGCCTGGCATTCATTTCCAGCTTGGTCAGCTTAAAGTCAACGGCATTTTGCCCATTCGAGACATCAAGCGTTCTGGAGTCAAACGCATAGCCCTGATCACTGCTTACCTCTATTTCATAGCGATCTCCTGAACGCAGCGAAACCATCTGATTACCGGTCACCTCTATCACTTCGTCGCGATTTTTGTTTCGGAGCACGATCTTCGAATTCACTTTCGAATTATTCTGAATATCGGAAACATTCACCATGACGTTGGTCTTTTCGGGAACGAGCTCGATAAACTTTTCGAAGTCACGATAGATAATGAGCCCGGAAGTATTAAAATTCATGATCGCGCCTTTGAAAGACGGCGAGCTCACAATCAACTCATAGTCCTCTCCTATCGGCAATTCGACTTGCAGCCTGCCGGTGTGTGGATTATTTTTCAGATCCTTTAAAAATTCGCTTT
>CBHTUB010000157.1:0-11728 GCA_966095595.1 uncultured Chryseosolibacter sp.
TTATTTAACACCTAAAAGCCCACTACTGTAAGGTAATGCCTTGATGTCGTGGCTAACTACGACCTTTTTTTCTTAGGGTAAGTATAACCCCAAACAGTTAGCTATGAACATTAACCTAAAGAACCTGAGTATCCCTCAGCAGATACTCCTGGTATCCATTACCCTCTCGATTGTTCTCCTGCTTTTTGTATTAAGCTTCTCTGTCAATCAGAATATACAGAGCAAGAACTCAATCAAAGCCTCACTCAACAGGAACAGATCGTTCGCCGTTATCGAAAAGATCGACCGCAATTTCTATGAACGTTTCGGAGACGTTCAGGCATTCGCGTACAACAAGCTGGCTGCTGAAGCTATTGCACGCGATTCAGCTACCGGAGAAGTGCGCGACTTCATCAACACCATGATACGTTACTACGTGTTGTACGACGTGATGATGATCCTGAACAAGGATGGAGAAGTGATAGCGGTCAACACCGTAGACAAGAACAATCACGCGATCGCCAGCCAGGGGCTGATCGGCCTCAACTTCTCCGGCGAGCCATGGTTCCACACGTGCCTTTCGCCGGCCGGACCTGAAGGCGGCGCATGGTACTCTGATTTTATAGAAAGTGCCCTGGTCGGGAAGATCTACGGCAACGCCGGAAGAGGAATGGCATTCGCAGCGCCGATCAAAAACAGCGCTGGTCAAACAATCGGCGCATGGTATAACTTTGCCAATTGGAGCGACGTGACGCAGGGCATCAGAAGCGAAACGGAAGATCTGCTCAAACAGGAAGAACCCGAAGCGTTCATCCTCATTACCGACAAGCAGAATAAAGTGATCGATGCAGCCGACGAGACCCTGATCAACACAGCAAAGATCAATATCGGCTTTTCAGGTGAAAACGACGACTTTCAGCCATTCACGTTTCATGGCAAAACAATCACTGCCGATGACTATATCGTAAGCGAGGCGGTCGGCAAGGGCGCATACACGTACAAAGGCAACAACTGGAAAGTCCTTACGCTCGTTCCGAAAACGCATTTTTCGTTTTCAATTTTCACGAGTGAACTATCGACGTTTTCGCTGGCGATCATCCTGATCTTGTTAGGCGGTATTGCCAGCTTTCTGCTCCTTTCGAAAAGCATATCACGAAAGATCAACGGACTGCAAGCAAGCATTACCTCTGTAAGCATTGGAGAACTTGTGGAGATTGAAAAAAGCAATCAAACTGACGAGATCGGTCAGATGACCAACTCCGTTAAAAGCCTCGTAGACGGACTTCGGAACACGGCGATGTTCGCCAATGAGATCGGACAGGGGAAACTGGAAACGAAATTCGAGCCACTCAGCGAAAAAGACGTTCTCGGCATCTCACTTGTGACGATGCGCGACAACTTGCTTCAGATACGCAGGCAGGAAGAGCGAAGACAGTGGGTTACGCAGGGCCTCGCCGAGTTCGGAGATAAGTTGCGCAAGAACAGCAACGCCGGCATATCGACACTTTGCGACGATATCATCGTATTCATTTGTAAATATGTGCATGCCAATCAGGCTGCGATCTTTGTAACGGAAGAATCCGACGGATCAAGATGCCTTGAAATGACATCCTGCTTCGCGTGGGACCGAAAAAAATTCATGAGTAAAAAACTCTCACCTGGCGAAGGACTCGTAGGTCAGGTTTGGCAGGAGGGCGAAACCCTCTACATGATCAACATCCCCGATAATTATATCAAGATCACTTCCGGACTGGGTGAGGCAAATCCATCCTGTTTAATGATCATCCCCCTCAGGAGCAACGGAGAGGTTATGGGTGTGATCGAGATCGCTGCGTTCAAGCCTTTCGAAGACCACGTACGGGAATTCCTGGAAAAAATAGCGGAAAGCCTCGCTTCTACCCTGGCGTCTGCGAAAATCAACGACCGGACGAGAACACTGCTCGAGCAGACACAACAGCAGGCAGAAGAAATGAGGTCGCAGGAAGAAGAGATGCGTCAGAACATGGAAGAGATGCAAGCCACACAGGAAGAATTCAACCGGAGGGAAAGATCCCGGGAAGAGGAGTTCGAACGCAGGGAGAAAGAATATATCGCAGAGATACAGTCTCTCAGGCTAAAGCTGAATGTAACGAACAATTCCAAGCAGGTAGCCTAAACCAACCATCCACGTACCTAAACAACACACAACTAATATGCACTCTATGAAACTATATGTTGGACTTTTACTCACAGGGATGCTCATATCATCTCACGGCTTTGCGCAGGAGACTACGCTGACTTCATCGACTACTGCCACGACACCTGCCACGACCCCCGAGGGCGACCAGAAAAAGGAAGAAGAAAAGACGTTCGCCATCTCCGGTTCTATCGACACTTACTTCCGCACAACGCTTGGAAGCAGGAATGGTCTCACGGGAGCATACGCCCCATCCACTTCCTTTGCAGACCTGAAGGGTTTCGGTCTGGGTATGGCCAATATTATCGCCTCGTACGGAGGTGAAAAGAGCGGCTTTGTCGCGGATCTCGTTTTCGGCCCGCGTGGAAAGGCTGCAGTATTCGGAACCGCTTCGGGACAGGCGATCGTCAATCAGATGTATGCTTATTATAAACTGAGCAACAAAGTGACCCTCAACATGGGGCAGTTCAACACGTTTGTCGGCTACGAGGTGATCTCTCCCACGGCGAACTTCCACTACTCTACCTCCTACCTCTTCTCATGGGGACCTTTCAACCACACTGGTCTTCGCGCAGACTTTGACTTCGGTAATGGCCTGGTGGGTAAGCTGGCGGTGATGAACCCGACCGATATCGTCGAGTTCAACCCCGTGAACACCTATACCCTTGGTGCACAGATCGGCAAGACAAGCGATGCGGGTGGCATCTGGTTGAATGTTCTGTATGGAGATCAGGACGGGACGCTCGATTCCAAGGATAATCCCTACGAGTATGACGAGGATGGAAACATTGTTGGCTTCCTTTCGTCGGCCGGATCTCTTTTCCAGATCGACATCACCACGGGATGGAACCTGTCGGACAAATTCTACCTCGGCCTGAACACCTCTCACCAATCCATTGCAGCAGGCGAAGAATTCGTAGCCATGGGTGAGATCAAGGATACCGATGGAGATGCCGTTTCATTCACTGGCTTTGCCATATATCCGAAACTCACTTTGTCAGAGACTTTTGCGCTCGGTCTTCGTGCGGAATACTTTTCCGTAAAGAAAGGTCACCTCTCCGGTATCATCGCCCAGGATGCCGATGGCGATGGCAGCGTAACGGAATTTACACTGACCGGTAACTATAAAACGGGCTCGTTAACGATCATCCCTGAACTGAGACTGGATTCAACATCCGAAGATACTTATCTGGACGCCGATGATGAGCCAACGGACAAACTGATATCATTTGCGCTAGCCGCGGTCTACAAATTTTAACCGATCCCAGACAGATACTTTTTTCTCTGATGTTTTTTGATTTCGCCATGTCACTGATTCAGGTGGCATGGCATTTTTTCTGATAATAGCGGCCTTAATAACCGCAGATGCCGGAAAGTTATTCTCAACGGAACGGCTGGCGAAGGGATAAGTGGTATTGCGCCGACAAAACCTTAGTTGTTAATTGCGTGAAAATCTGCTAAGGTGAATTGGTATCGTAGCCTGGGAATTACAGAGATCGTCTTTATAGCGGCCTTCGTGCTGTTTTACATACTTTACATCATACGTGTGGTAAGGATCGCGCGTATGCTGAAGACGCCTTTCGAGACGGTGTTTATCAAACTCAGTCTCAGGACATTATATTTTACATTGTTTATCATCGCATTGCTTGGGCCTTCATTCGGAGGGGCCAAAAAAGAGGTGAAATCCGTGGGAAAAGACATCATGATCTGCGTTGACCTTTCCAAGTCCATGGACGCCTTCGATATCCAGCCTACCCGCCTCGAGAAGATCAAATTCGAGATGAAAAAGCTGGTCAATGCGTTCAGTTCCGACAGGCTGGGTGTGATCATCTTCGGGTCGGAGGCCTTCATGCAATGCCCGCTCACGTACGATCAGAATGCCCTGAACCTGTTCATTGAAACGATGAATACCAACCTGGTCCCGACGTCAGGCACCGATTTTGGTCCTCCCCTGCGCATGGCCATGAACAAGCTTACCGACGAAGAGAACAGCGGCGCGCAACAAAGCAAATCGAAGATCATTATTCTCATCAGCGACGGAGAAGATTTCGGCCAGGAGACGAATGACATCGTAAAAGAAATCGAGGACAAGGATATCAAACTATTTACCCTTGGCGTTGGCACCGTGGCAGGGGGCAATATATACGCTACGAACGGGCTGAAGAAGGACAGGCAGGGAAAAGTGATCCTGACGAAACTAAACAGCGCGGCATTGAAAGATATTGCCCAACGTTCCGACGGTCAATATTTCGAGATCAACGACTCGCGAAACGACGTCTCGAGGCTGATCAGTGCCATCGGCAACATTGAGGGAGAATTGAGGGATACACGCTACGTGGACGTGACAGCGAATAAATACTTCTATTTTCTGCTGGCGGCCGCAGTGCTTTTGCTGATCGACATTCTAACGAATGTGAAAACGGTTCACATATGAAGGACATGCGATTCATCTTTGGAGGGATTTTGCTTTTCGCCGGCGCAGCATGTTTGCTGCTGGCTTTTCTTTCGTTCAGGGATGCCGAGTCAGCCGTCATCAGCCAGGCGATGAAAGACCAGAAGCGATATTACAACACGGGCGATTACAAACTGGCTTTCACGGTATCAGAGTTCCTTGTCGATTCGCTGAAAGTAACGCAGGATGAGGTGAGGCTGAACTACGCGAATGCCGGCTATCTGTGCGCCATGCGGGACTCGACACGTGGCATTCACGTCAACCCGACCGACACGATCGCCGGAGATATCAAGAACTATTTTACTTACATGGACGCGGCCGTCACTACGGTGAAAAACCTGGCCGAAGGATCGACCCGAAGCGATATTTCTTCAGTCGCCTATAACCACATGGGTGTACTGCTCTGCAAAAAATTGGGTGAAGGCGAGGATGAAGAAAAAGTGCTGGAAGAGGCTTCCGGTTATTTCAGAAATGCGCTTGAACAGGATTCTGACAACGAGATGGCACGCTTCAACTACGAGCTGATCCGTCGCAAGATCGAGTATCCGGAGGCAGTGATCGCCCGGGTGAAATCACTTATCAACCAACGCAGGTACAGGCAGGCCAGATTGGTGCTCGGACGGGCAGTGCGGGTTGATGAACGCGTGAAGAAAAACTATGGCGACTTTGTCGAGCGAATAGATAACATCATTAAAATCGATAGCCTTTCAAGATCATGAGAAGTTGGTGGATCATAGCGGGAATCTTCGTCAGCACATCGGCATTTTGTCAAACCGTTGCCGACCCGGAGTTTAAATTTCATGAAGCCGCGAACCTTTATATCAACAAGGATTACGACAAGGCCCTCGCCTCCGTTAAGGAAGGTCTGCGAATGGATCCATCCAGTGAGCGATTGGAGCAACTGAGAAAGCTGCTCGAAAAGGAGAAGAAAGAACAACAGCAGAAAGATCAGCAAAACAATGAGCAGAAGGAAAAGTAAGAAAAACAGAAACAGGAGCAGCAGAAGAAGGAACAGCAAGAGAAAGAGCAGCAGCAAAAGAAAGAGCAGGAAGAGAAGGACAAGCAGGAGAAGGATAAAAAAGACCAGGAAAAAAAGGACGAGCAAAAGAAAGAGGACGAAGAAAAAGATAAAAAGGACAAGGAGGAAGAGTCTAAGCCCGAGGACGAAAAAGACAAGGAAGAAAAGGATAAAAAGCTTCCGAACTTCGATCAGCAAAAGATCCCGAAGATCAGTGAAGAAAAGGCGCGTATGATCCTGGAGGCGATGCGCAATCAGGAAAAGCAATATCTGCAACAACAGCGGCGCAAGGCGCAGAAACGGAAAGATCCGGGGAAACCTGACTGGTAGGGGCTGGCGTTTGGCGTTCAGCGTTCCTCGATCGTGGTTAAGCGTTCAGAATTTCTGGTTCGGCGTTCCTCCGTTCCTCATTGAGGTTAGCGCTTGATTGCTACAGGCATTCACCACGCGGAACCTGAAAACCCCAATCCCGGAACGACCCCGGGGAACGTTCCGGCAATTATTTTCTGTTTGTAAGGGGAAGTCTGGCCCGTTTCTTTATTTTTGCGGCCACTAAATCGTTTGAAATCCATCATTATGAAAGAAGTATACGTTATTTCGGCAGTGCGGACACCGATAGGTTCGTTTGGCGGAAGCCTGTCATCTTTAACAGCTGTGCAACTCGGGGGAATTGCGGTAAAAGGGGCGCTCCAGAAAGCTGGCGTCGATGCAAAGGCTGTCCAGGAGGTTTTTATCGGTAATGTGATCTCTGCCGGACTTGGCCAGGCTCCTGCTACCCAGGTCGCAGCAGCGGCAGGTCTGGGCTTCGAAATACCGTGTACGGTTGTCAATAAGGTGTGTGCTTCCGGAATGAAGGCCATCATGATGGGTGCCCAATCGATCATGCTGGGGCATAACGATGTAGTCGTGGCAGGCGGAACCGAAAGCATGAGCAACATCCCCTACTATCTGACGAAGGCGCGTTATGGATACAAATTTGGCAATGGTGAATTGATCGATGGCCTGCAGTACGACGGCCTCACCGATGTATACAATCACGTTGCCATGGGTGTGTGCGCGGATAACACCGCAAAGGAAATGAAGATCAGTCGCCAGGATCAGGATACCTACGCGATCAATTCATACAAGCGCTCGGCTGCGGCGTGGGCCGGGGGCAAATTCAACGACGAGATCGTGCCGGTGGACATTACGGACCGCAAAGGCAACGTCACGTCCTTCAGGGAAGACGAAGAATACAAAAATGTTTTCTTCGACAAGATCCCGGGGCTCAAGCCCGCTTTCACAAAAGACGGAACGGTGACCGCTGCAAATGCGTCGACATTGAACGATGGCGCCTCCGCAGTAGTGCTGATGAGCAAGGAAAAAGCAAAGGAGCTCGGCCTTAAGCCGATCGCGAAGATCCTCGGTTTTGCCGATGCGGCACAGGATCCCATGTGGTTCACCACTACGCCCTCTCTGGCAATTCCCAAAGCACTGAAAGTGGCCGGTGTCGATAAGAAAGATGTTGGTTACTATGAGATCAACGAGGCATTCTCGGCAGTAGCGATCGCCAATAATATCAAGCTGGGTATCGATGAAGCAAAGGTGAACGTGAACGGAGGTGCAGTGTCACTCGGTCACCCGCTTGGCGCGTCCGGAGCAAGGATCACCACTACATTGATCAATGTCCTGGGTCAGAACAAAGCCAACATCGGTGTTGCCGGTATCTGCAACGGTGGTGGCGGCGCGTCAGCCATCGTGCTCGAGAAGTTATAACAAGTCTTTCCTACAAGAAGATAGACAGCCTTGCGTTATTCACAAGGCTGTTTTATTTTGATCCTCCTAATATGAAACTGCGGACCACCGTTATCCTGTGTCTTTTGACCATTGCAGCTTACTCCCAAAAGGTCGTAAGAAAATATCACGATCCGGAGAAGACCAGAATCCAGGAAGAATATCAGGTGCTCGACGGCTCGGAAGATGTGATGACCGGACCCTACAAGCGCTACTATGAAAATGGGAAGCTGATGATGGAGGGTGGATTCGACAATGGAAAAAAGTCCGGGGTATTCACCGAATATCACGAAAACGGGAAACCAGCCCGCAAGCTCACGTATGTCAATGGACTTCGCCATGGTGTGGTCGAGGTCTTTAACGAGGATGGACTCCCCGTGCAGAAAGCCTACTACCAGAACGATGTCCTCGCCGACAGCATTCAGTCCTTGTATGACAACGGCGTTGTAAAGGGGGAAACTGTCTTCGTCAAGGGGAAACCGGAAGGACTGGTCAAGGCGTTCTACCCCGACGGAAAGATCAAGAGCGAGCAAACCTACAAAAAAGGCAAACCGAACGGGGTGAGCAGGACCTTCTACCCTGATGGAAAAGTGCAAACGGAGGGCAACTACAAAGACGGGATCCTCACGGGATTTTATAAGACCTACTACACCAACGGTCAGCTCGAGACGTTATCGACGATGGCGTAAGTTTCAAAAAACGGCCAGTATAAAAATTATGACCGCGATGGACACCTGATGCTGGAAGGCAGTTTTCTAGCCGGAAAACTGGAGGGTGATAATATAGCCTATTATCCCGATGGCGTCGTCAAGCATCGATTTACCTTCAGGGACGGCAAAAAGATAGGTACGAACTACGAATACCATCCAAGCTCCAAAATCAAGACGAAGGAGGTTTCGACCAACAATGGCATCGACCTGAGTCAATGGAACTATGATACCAATGGTGTTCTTACCTCGGAGAAGAAATTCAGGAATGATCAGCCCCATGGTCAATGGGTTTACTACTACGACAACTCGGAAACGGTGCGATTACGCGAGACATATCTGAACGGAAAACTGACCGATAAACGTATCTCCTACTACCGGAATGGCAAAATCGAGAAAGAAGAGACCTACGCGTTCGGTTTACTGGCCGGTCCTTTCAAATATTATTATGAAGATGGTACCCTTCAATCTGCAGGGACATTTAAGTCGAACCGTAAATTCGGGCTCTTTACGAGCTATTATCCGAACGGAAAGATCAGGGAACAGGGCGAATACGTTGGCGACAAGCAGCACAAGGAGTGGAAAGAGTATGACGAGCAGGGAAATTTGAAGAGAACAATTATTTTTAGGGCCGGAACCGTTGTTGAGATACGGGACGAAAAGAAATAATGCAAGCCATCAAAGAAACCAAATTCAATTTCCCCGGCCAGACAGGTTTTTATAGCGGAAAAGTCAGAGACGTATACTATTTCGGAAACTACATGGCCATGGTGGCCACGGACCGTATTTCGGCCTTCGACGTGATCCTTCCGAAGGCAATTCCCGATAAAGGCAGGGTACTTAACCAGATTGCAGCGTTCAACCTTGCGGCAACCAAACCGCTGGTTCCCAACTGGGTAATATCTTCGCCAGATCCGAATGTTACGATCGGCTTCAAGTGCGAACCCTTTCCAGTCGAAATGGTGGTGCGCGGGTACCTGGCGGGACATGCCTGGCGCGAATACAATTCGGGCAAGCGATCTGTTTGCGGCGTTCGGCTTCCAGAAGGGTTAAAGGAAAATGACAAGCTCCCCAATCCGATCATTACGCCTACCACAAAAGCTCATGTGGGACACGACGAAGATATTTCCAGGGAAGAGATCATCAGCCGCGGACTGGTGAGTGAGGCCGACTATAAAGTGCTCGAAGATTATACGTTGAAGCTGTATAAAAAGGGCACCGAGCTGGCTGCAGAACGCAACCTGATCCTTGTCGATACCAAATACGAGTTTGGAAAGAACAACGGCACGATCTATCTGATCGACGAAGTGCATACGCCTGATTCGTCGAGATACTTTTATACAGAGGGTTATGAGGAACGTCAAAAGGCTGGTGAGCCCCAGAAGCAATTGTCGAAGGAATTTGTTCGTCAATGGCTGATCGCCAACGGATTTCAGGGTAAGGACGGTCAAAAAGTGCCCGAAATGACCGATGAAATTGTCGCCTCAATATCAGCGCGTTACAAGGAATTGTACCAGCAAGTCCGGGGCGAGGCATTGCCCGATATCGAATATGAATCTATTCTGAGCCGCATCGAAAAGAGCATCCTGAATTCGCTAAAATCACTTAACTTAGAAGTTCAGAAAAAGTAAAGAATTGCGTTTATATTGCACTCTTGAAAGATTCAAAACATGAAATATACCATCGATAAGCAGGAGAAGTACAGCATGCTGCGCCTGCATGAGGAAAAACTGGATTCAAGCGTGGCACCCAATCTCAAGTCAGAGCTGATCACACTTCATGCTGAGGGCGTACGTAACATCATATTAGATCTTTCAGAGGTAAAGTACACCGACTCTTCCGGCCTCAGCGCATTGCTGGTAGGCAACAGGATCGTGCAGGAAGATGGTGGAATTTTCGTTCTCACTTCTCTTTCGGACCACACCATGAAGCTGATCAAGATATCACAGCTGGACAGTGTTCTGAACATCCTTCCCAAAGTCGAGGAAGCGGTGGATGCCGTGTTCATGCACGAGATCGAGAAAGACCTGAAGGACTCGGAAAACAGCTAACAATAAGACACAACATTTTCAAATGACCAGGACTTACGTTTTGGTCATTTGTTTTTTGATCGTTATTTAACATTGTGAGTTTCAAGATCACGATACTGGGATCCAGTGGTGCGCTTCCGGCGTTCGGCAGATTTCCATCCGCACAACTTGTGGAAGTCCAGAATCGTCATTTTCTCGTCGATTGCGGAGAAGGCGCACAAATGCAGCTGATGAAATTCGGCGTCAACTTTCATCGCATCAATCACATCATGATCAGCCACCTCCATGGCGATCATTATCTGGGCCTGATGGGATTGATCTTCACCATGCATTTGCTGCGGCGAACCAACGACCTGCATATTTACAGCCAGCGCGGACTCGATGACATCATCACCACGCAGCTTCGTCATTCTCAATCCGCTCCCGGCTTTAAACTGGTTTATCATACACTTGAACGCGGCGTCAACACGGTGATATTCGAAGATGCCGCGCTTAAGGTGGAGACTTTGCCCCTTGTACATAAATTGCCGAGCCTCGGTTTTTTATTCAGGGAGAAAGAGAAACCGAGAAGGGTCGACAAGGAAAAATTACCCACGGGTTTGCGCATTCAGCAGATCGCCAACCTTAAACTGGGACACGATGTGCTCGACGACGAAGGCAACATCGTCTACAACAATATCGATCTCACCCTGCCGCCGCGAAAGTCGAGAAGTTACGCCTACTGCTCGGATACGGCTTATCATGAAGCGCTCATCCCCTACCTCAATGGCATCGATGTATTGTATCATGAAGCCACATTTACAGACGATGAAACCTCCAAGGCGGTGGACACGCAGCACAGCACCGCGTCGCAGGCGGCGAGGATCGCTTTACAATCAGGCGTAAAAGAACTTTTGCTCGGACATTTCTCGGCGAGGTATCGCGAGCTCGACCCCATTCTTGACGAAGCAAAAAAGATCTTCCCGGCCGTACAACTGGCAACGGAAGGAAGTACATTCACCATTCCCGACTAACTATGAGCGAACCCACTTTCGAGCGTAAGCGAAACAATCTCTTCCTGGTCCTCGCAGGCATATTTATCACAAATGCATTGCTTGCAGAGATCATCGGTGTAAAGATATTTTCAGCAGAATCAACTGTCGGGCTCAAGCCCGCGCAGCTCAACATCCTTGGATTCACCATGGATTTCAACCTCACTGCCGGTGCACTGATCTGGCCCGTGGTATTTATCACTACCGATCTGATCAATGAGTATTTTGGCAAAAGCGGTGTAAAGAAGGTCAGCTATCTCACCGCACTACTGATCGGATATGCTTTCATGATCGTCTTTCTTGCGATCGGACTGGAGCCTGCGGCATTCTGGACTGAGCTCAAAGATGCCGATGGCACGTCGTTGAACATGGACCTCGCTTTCAACAGGATATTGGGCCAAGGGCAACGGATCATACTCGGATCATTGACTGCCTTTCTGATCGGTCAGCTGGTCGACGTCTTCGTGTTCCAGAAATTGCGAAGCGTGACCGGAGGTAAAAAACTGTGGCTCCGTGCTACGGGCTCGACGCTGGTGTCTCAGCTGGTCGATAGCTTCGTGGT
>CBHTUB010000158.1:0-11722 GCA_966095595.1 uncultured Chryseosolibacter sp.
CTTTCAACCAATTCCCCGTCACTTGGAATGAGCGTGATCTTATTTCCCAAAAGAACTTCTAAATCGGCTAAAACAGATTCAACCAGCGCGTTCTTATCTATGTAAAAAACATACTCTTCGTTGGAAACTTCTCCTGGAATGATACGATACTGCCACGCCAATTCGGCATTAAGAATTGACCTTGCGTCGGCATCAACAACGATTTCTTGCAAAGTCATAAAAAAACAAGAGTTGGCTTGATGACAATAAAAATCAGAAGGCAAAAACTTTGGTAACCCGCCAATGGAACAACATGCATTAGCCGATAGCGACGAAAAAGACTTGAAAGAACAAAATGGAATAAAATAGCGGCAAACATGCTCGCGGTGATAAACATTACAAAATCAACTGGATCAAAACACATTGAAACGCACAACAAGAATAACAAGTCACCAACACCCAAATATTGACTTGGCATAAATGCCTTTTTACGAAAAAAATAAAGATAGAGAAATGACATTAACAGTATCAGAAGTACATAAAATGTATTGAGCACAGCATTGGCTGCGATCTCTTCCACGGGTGTGTTTCGAACAGTAAACCAAAAAAGAGCAAACGCCAATATTGGGAATAAAAAAATCCTTATGCTCCGATACCTAAAGTCTTCATAAGCAATTAATAACAACACGGAGACAACTACAGCTTGTGAAATCATGATTCAATCCTTAACAACCTCACGGAGGTTATTTTTCTCATCGATCTCCCAAACATTCATTTCGCCATCACCGTCAAAATCCACAACCGCGGTCGCTCTTGCCAGAAATGTTTTTGAATCGGCGCTCACAACTTCAAAGGCATAGTTAGCTCTCCCATCCTCTGAGTCAGATACTAATGCCTCCTGCTCAAAACCTATTTTCTCGAGATCAGATGAGTATTTAGAAAACTCGTAGAAATGAGTTTTTTCCAACGTATGAATATGCTTCAATCCTTGTTTTGCCTCGACGCTGCGCGTACGGGAAATCAATGGCATAAGGACAGGCAAAGACATCAGAACCAAAATTCCGATGATCACCAGTACGACCAAAAGTTCAGTTAAAGTAAATGCGTGAACACGCCTGGAAGAGATACTCTTGACAATTCTTAACAACATGGGGGCTTAGAGGATTTTTGCAAAGGTATAGAATACTTTCTTTTTTGAAAGTGTTATTTACGTCGCCAGCTTGCTTATGTTATAATGAAAATTGTAGGGAAAAATTGTGGTCTCAATGATAAAAAAGAGCGATACCTCGATCAAATCATGTGATCCAAACTAAAATATTACAAGGGTTTTTATTTACGGTTTTTTTTCTTATCACCGGATAAGGAACACAAACTTTAGGCGCAGCTCAAAGGAGCCCCCTGTGAATGAAATTTTGCCTCTTTACCCAGTACAGGATTCGAGATTTTGCGGTGTATGCTTTACCCAATCCATTACCATCATTAATTCGACTCACCCCCTCACAATCCTGAAAACATACTTCTTATTCTCAAACGTCACCCTCATGAAATACACGCCTGGGGAAAGCGTCGTAAAATCGGTGACATACTCCCTGTTGAGCCAGTTGAATGTCACGTCCTGTGCAGCGATGGTTTGGCCAATGGATGAAATGAGCTCGACGTAACAGGAGGTAATCAGATCGGGATCTTTGGGGCGCAACTTGACGAGTGCTGCGTTTATATTGGTGTCATAAACTGCGACGCGGGTAGGCAACACGAGGAACATCTCCTGCTGATCGTTCTTTTCCCTTTCCCAATAATTCACCGCCGCCTGAAAGTGAGGGATGCCATAACCAATATTGTTGTTGGGTGTCGCTGCGTTCGAAGCTGACTTTTTTAACAGATCGATTATCTCCACGCTCGTAAGCTCTTCGTCCCGATAGTGTTGCCAGACTACCGCTACAAGCGATGTCACGAGTGGTGCCGAGAGAGAGGTACCGGAAGCTGACCCGATCGATCCGGTGGGCTTGATGGTCTTCACACCGGCTCCCAACGCGCAAACATCGGGCTTGATCCTGCCGTCGGCCGAAGGACCAATGGAACTCGAACTGCTTTTGTTTCCCTGCGCGTCGACGTTGCCTACGGAAAGCACTCCTTCTGCATCTGCAGGTGCCGCGATTATTCTCCATGACGAAATGTTCCCTTCATTGCCTGCACTCACTACGACCACAATACCGCGCTCCGACGCCCACTGCGCCGCGCGGGTCGAGACGGCAGTCTTTCCATCCATCTGCTCCTTTGTATAGTTCATTGATTCGCTATCGAAATCATAGTAGCCAAGCGATGAGTTGATGATGTCGGCACCAGCGCTGTCGGCACGTTCGGCAGCAAATGCCCAGTTGTATTCTTCAATGCGGTACTCCGACGACACATCTTCTGTGACATACAATTGGAACTTCGCATTGGGCGCTCCTCCGGTGAATGCATCAGGCACCTCGGCGGCGATCACGGAGAGGACTTCCGTGCCGTGGTCATCGTATTGAAAAACATTGGTTGTGTTGTAGACGAAATCATAGGAAACATTTTGATCGACCCTACCTTCGTCAAACAAGTGTTTAAAGGGATCGACCGTATTCACACCCTGAAAGCCGGCGTCGAGCAGAGCAATGGTCATGTCCTCGCCCCTTCTGTCGAGCTGATGTGCGTAGTTGATGCCGAGCATGGTCAGCTGTAGCTCGGTGACATCGGCCTGCGTTCCCTTCTTCCTTAGATTGAAATGTTTTCTGCCGGACGGAACAAGCTTGGATCCTGGTGCGACATACTCGACGTGATCAACTGAAGAAAGCGCTGTGATGTTGGTTATCAGTGACTGATCGCATTGCACAAGTACAGCGTTGAACCATCTGGACCTGTAATATACTTCTGCGCCTGTACCGCCAACCTGCGCGATATACGCAGGATTCACCGGGAGGTCCAGTTCAGTAACACTGATATTCTGAACAAGCCTGCGTGCGATGGCTTTTTCGCTGAGAAACTGATCGGGTTGTGAAATGGTGTAGGGCGTCCCGTTCTTGTCCTTAAAAAAGACCATGTATCGATTAACCTGACCCGTCGCGGACAACGTAGATATGAGAAAGGCCACACACGCCACGAACCTAATCAACGCCATACGATTTAATACTTTGTTTGAGATAAACTCCATCAATGATGATATTCTGATTGTTGCATGACGACTGCACGCAGTAGTACCATTGTGTCGTCTCTTTATAGATCAATCCTACGCCACTGGCATAAACCTCCGTGCGCAGGTCTGTGAAAACGATCGGATCATCATTCATCTCCTGCTCTATCGTCACCGGATCTTCAAACGTAATTCCGTTCACATCCAGGGTTGAGGGTGACGACAACACTTCATATTGATCTTCGCCCAGGTTATTATAGGCGTTTCCATTCCATGTAGATCCTTCTTTTGAAGACCCGATCTTCAGGAACGGCACATTACCTTCATAGGCGATCACTTCATTGTCGTCGGCACGAACAGACCAGGTCTCGATAAATTGCCAGGGATCGTTTTCACTTTCGCGTTTGCTCCGGTATATGATGTAGGTATAGGTGTTGCCATTGTTCGGGAATGAATCGACTACCTCGGTTAACAGCTCGTAACGCGAGGTGTCGGGATCGGACATTTCAGAATATTGAACTTCAACAACGTCGTAGATCTGGTATTGTCCTTTGGTTAGAGGGAACAATTCCGCGGGCGAATAGACCTTTTCCGGCGTTTCATCGCCACCTCCGCAGCCCGCAGCAATCACATAAAGCCCAGGCAATAAATATTTAAAGAAACGCTTCAAGTATTAACGAGTTTTTACTAAATCCGCACCCGATTATAAGTTAACAAATTTATCCCTTCTTTCCGGATTATCTATGCCGTTAAAAACGTTAGTCAAAGTTGGTAACATCACCAATCTCAGCGATGCCCGCTACTGTGCCGGAATGGGTGTTGATTTCCTCGGTTTCAATGTGATCGACGGTCAGTCGCAATTTATACCGGTTAACACCTTTCAGGAGATCCGGGGATGGGTAAGCGGTCCCCGCGTCGTTGCCGAGCTGTACGGTTACAATGACAACGTTTCCCTGGCAGATATCCTCTCGAACTATGCTCCTGACCTGATCGAATGCAGCTTCCATGAGTTCCAGGCGCTAAGAACAAAAACGAATCTTCCGTTTCTTGTCAAAGTTTCTGCAGAAGAGGCTAAGGCAATCAAATCGGATGCAGCCATACAATATCTTATCATTGATCAGTCTGAATTGTCAAAGGTCACCACGGCAATGCCTCTTTTAGTCGTTTTGC
Organism: uncultured Chryseosolibacter sp.; assembly: GCA_966095595.1. GTDB lineage: Bacteria > Bacteroidota > Bacteroidia > Cytophagales > Cyclobacteriaceae > Chryseosolibacter. Next base: position 4,307 of record CBHTUB010000158.1, read on the forward strand.
AGGACAAGGCGCAACTTGATACTGTCGTTGAGTCGGGCAGTGTGAAGGGGGTGGTATTGAGCGGAACTTCGGAGATCCGTCCCGGATTTAAAGAGTATGATATTGCTGATGTGCTGGAGGCACTCGAAACAGATTAATGGAGACGGTGCGGAAATAGCAAGAGAGTGTGACTCGTGAGACGCTCGGGTAATTTCACCGCGGAGGCGCGAGGGCGCAGAGGGTTACGCAGGGGGATAATGCAAAAAAGGTCCCTTAGCTATCGTTAGAGGGACCTTCGTTCTATTCAGTCAATCCAATGCTATTTGATCAGCTCTTTTTTTCTTTCGCAGCGTCTGATCGATTCGGCTGCCGTTTCGATGCTTTTGCTGTCGAATGAGTTCTTGATGTGAAGTTTGAAGTAGTGAATGGCGTCATCCAGGTTGCCTTGCATTTCCCTGAGCAATCCATACTCATTATAGATCGTTGCGTAGCTGATGCCTGACACCTTGATGGCATGCTCGAGCACTTTCTCCAGCTCGTCGAATTTTCTCAGCGACGAAAGCAGATAACAATAGTTGTAGTACGCGGCCGCATAATCGGGGCTGAACTTCAGCGCAAGGCGGTAGTGTTCCTCTGCGCGTGCAAGATTTTTGAATTTCGTCTCAAATAACCATCCAAGGTGATTGTGGGCTTTGCCATAATCCGGTGCTTCATGAAGAATTTCTTCGAGCATTTTTGCAGCCTCGCCGAGCTTGTTCTCGCTGATCAGCCGGTCTGCTTTCAGGAATTTTTCTTCGAGGTCAAAATTGACATTTTCTTCCATATTTTACTTGAATCTAAATCTAAGGTACTTGATCGTCTCGCCTTTCCCGGCGAACTCTGCTTCATAACGGGTTTTGATATCGAAGCATTCCCCACGAAGGTCGGAATTATAAATTTCAAAAGTGTGACGGAAGTCGTCAATATCTTGCCTGGATTGCATTTCCTCCAAAGTGTATTCAAAGAGCTTTGTATTGTCGGTCTTTAGCCGAACGTAACTGCCGGTTCTTGTCAATTTCTTATACAACTCGATAAACCGCGGACTCGTGAGTCGTCTCTTGATGTCTCGCTTGCGCGGACGCGGGTCCGGAAAGGTCAACCAGATCTCATCCACCTCGCCTGCTTCGAAAAAATTCTCGATCATCAGTATCTGGGTTCTCAGAAATGCCACATTCGTGAGCTTCGACTCTTCGGCCCATGTGCTTCCCTTCCATATCCGCTCTCCCTTGATATCGACGCCTATATAATTTCTCTCAGGAAAAAGTTTCGCCAAACCAACGGTGTATTCTCCTCGTCCACACGCCAGTTCGAGGGTGATCGGATTATCGTTCTTGAAATAATCACGATGCCAGTTCCCCTTGATCGTCTTGTACAATTCCTTCGAGGGCTCAATGACGTTCGAACGTTCTTCAATGACCCTGAATCTTTCCTGTTTCTTTTTCACAATGTTTGATAAAACTATAATCCATCGATTTCCGCGACAACAAATGTGCTGCCCCCGACAAAGATCAGGTCATCCGGTGCAGCACGGTGTTTCGCTTCGGCTATCGCGTTATTGACATCGGGGACCACTGGACCCGCGAGACCAAATTGCGCCGCTTGATCGCGAAGCTGCCCGGCTTCCATTGCCCGTGGTATCTTCGCCTCGCAAAAGTAATAAGTTGCATCCTTCGGTAACAACGCCAGAATATTAGTGACGTCCTTATCTTTAACCATGCCCCACACAATATGAAGTTTTCTGAAGTCCAGCTCGGCCAGTTGCGCGAGAATCTCCTTAACCCCATCCTCATTATGACCGGTATCACAGATCACTACCGGGCTGTCCTGTAACTTCTGCCAACGTCCTTTCAACCCCGTTTGCTCAACAACTTTCCCGAGGCCTTCCCTGATCTGCTCCTCACTGATCTGATATCTCATGCCGAGAAGTAATTCAATGCATCTGATGACACCTTTTATATTCTTCTCCTGATACCTCCCCTGCAGGGGCAATTTCACATGTCTGAGCTTTATGGTCTCCGATTTTATATCATACACCCTTTCAATGCCCTGCTTCGTTACCTCGATCTTTACTGAATCATCGGCAAAGTCAATTGGAGCGTTTTCCTCCCGGGCCCTTGCCATGAAGACTTCGCTTATGCCGGGTTGTCTTTCGCTCACGATCACCGGCACGCCATGCTTGATGATGCCAGCCTTTTCAGAGGCTATTTTTTCGAGTGTGTCACCAAGAATATCCTTGTGATCCCAACCGATATTGGTGATCAGGCTCAACTCCGGCGTGATCACATTGGTGGAATCAAGCCTGCCCCCGAGGCCTACCTCTATTACCGCAATATCAACTTTCTGCTGCGCGAAGTATTCAAATGCCATCACGACGGTTATTTCGAAAAACGAGGGCTTGATCCGTTCGATCTCAGGCTTTATTCGATTGACAAAATCGACAACGAAACGTTCCGATACTTCCTCTCCGTTAACCCTGATCCGTTCGGTAAAGCTTTTGAGGTGCGGTGACGTATACAATCCCGTTTTATAACCTGCCGACTGGAGGATAGAAGCGATCATGTGCGACGAGCTACCCTTGCCATTCGTCCCCGCAATATGAATAGACTCGAACTTCCTATGCGGGTTGCCAAGCGCTTCACACAGCGCAATGGTATTATTGAGATCGGCTTTATAGGCGGCTGCACCTACCCGCTGAAAAATGGGAAGGTTACGATATAGAAAATCTACAGCTTCCTGATAGGTGGTCATTGTCAATCAATCTAGAATCAAAAATCGCTAATCGTCAATCATAAGTCAACTGTGGGAAGAAGTTATGCTGAGTAGTCCGTGTGATGGATCTCACCGCGGAGGCGCTGGGGCGCAGGGGAATCGCAGAGGGAAATGCAATTAAAGGCCAATGTCGCCTTTGGGGAGATCGAATTCTTCAGCGCTTTGGCGGAGGATGGCGATGAATTCCTGATAGGCCATGAGCTTGCCTTCGATGTGATGAAGCTCCTCCGGGTCGGCGAAGGATTTCCTTTCGTTGAGGTCGTGAATATTTTGATGAACGGAGATCAGCACATCCTGAATGAATTCGATGTAACGACGCTCCATAATATTTTACCTGGCTACCACTACAAAGATGATCTTCCCTTTGGTTACCGCCGGAACTTTAGAGCCAGACTTCGTGAATGAAATTTTACCAATGGCATTGCGGCATTCGCGCTCAGTTGCCGGGCTTACAGAGCCTTCGATCTTGGTGATCCGGGTTACTTCGCCATCGGCATCCAATTCGAACTCAAATACCACGCGGCCAGTCTGGTCGTCAGGCGCCGTTACCTTGGGGATCCGGTCATAGTCCCATCCGTTGATCTCAATTGAACCGCCATCGCCGCCCCCTGGCTTACCTTTATAATTGGCTGCGCCTATCGTACCACCTTCTACTCCCTTATCACCTACACCTGTTTTGTCGTCGCCTTCACTCCCGGTAGTTCCTTGTTTCCCGTCACCATTGCCGGTTGTCGATGCGGTCGTATTCTTCTTTCCCGGATAAAGCGCCTTGGTCTCCACCACCGGCTTCTCCTCTGCTTTCTTCTCGACCGGTTTTTCTATCGGTTTTTTCTCGACCACTTTCTCCGCAGGCTTTTCCTCCTTCTTCTCTTCCTTGATCTCTACATCGCTGTTCGGGTCAGTGACGGTGTTGGTCTGAACTTTGGCCTGACCGTCGTCTTCGGGCGTATTGATCGATGATTGATCCGGGGTAGTCTCCTGGTTGGGTTGCGATGGGCTGTTCTCATCGTCCGTGGCGTTCTCGTTTCCGATCGGCTCATCAGGCTGAATGTCCCCCGAGCCCTGATCATCATAGCCGAGATTCACTTCAATGCCCGGATATTGGCCCTCGCCTGACCCTGCATTCTTCCACGCAGCGGTGAACAATAAAAGCAGAAAAACAACCGCATTGATCGCGATTGTTGTAAAGGCTGCAGTGATCTGTTTCTTGCGACGTTCGTGGTTTGTCATGGTCAACCTGGTTTTTTAGTAGCCAAAACAACTTTTGCGCCAAGCTTGTTGGCGATCTCCATCACATCGACGATTTTTTCAACAGGAACCGATTTCTCGGCGTTGATCACGATGGTTGGTTCCAGATTTTCATTGGCGAGCGCCGGTTTAAGGGTACTCTGTAATCTCTCGAATGGAACCCGGTTGGTTCCCACAAAAAAATCACCTTTCTCATTGATGCTGACCACAACTGTCTGGCGGGCCTTGGTATTGCTCGTCGCCTTCGGTAGCTGCATTTTGATCACATTCGGATTGGCGAGGGTCGATACGATCAGAAAGAACAGCAACAGGATGAAAAGAATATCATTCAACGCTGAGTTGTGAAATTCCGCCTGACGCTTGTGACGTTTGCTCCTTAAATTCATCGGGCACCTCCTATTTTACGGGTGCGTGAAGGACATCTATAAATTCAGCACTTGCTCCTTCCATCTGATTCACGACCTTGTCGATCTGTGCGTTCAGATAGCTATAGGCTATATAAGCCATGATACCAATGATCAACCCTGTGGCAGAGGTTATCATTTTAACATAGATACCGCCCGCGATTGTTCCCAGCGTGATATCGGATGTTATGGAGATATTAAAAAAGGTCTGGATCATACCGGCGATCGTACCCAGGAAGCCGAACATCGGCGCTACACCTGCAATGATCGTAAGAATGACCAGGTTCTTCTCCAGCTTATAAAGCTCGAGACGACCGACGTTCTCCATCGACTTCTCGATATGTTCAATAGGTTTGCCGATACGCTGAACGCCTTTCGCTATGATATGTGCGATCGGTATGTCGTATTGCTTGCAAAGGAGTCGTGCGCCATTGATATCGCCGCGAAGCACCTGCTCCTTGACATTCTCCATGAAAGAATCCGGAGCCTTGCCTGCTTTATTGATCGTGATGAGACGCTCGACAAAAACGTAGATGGCAATTATCCACATGATCGCCAGCGGGATCATGATCACCCCGCCCTTCATGGCGAGATCCAGAACTGAGATCGATTGGTCGGCTGTTGTCCCGACGATAGCCGTCGAGTCGGTGGAGATCTGAAGTAATGTCATTAAAGTTTAAAAAATTGGTCTGCTGTGCTCAAGTAAAAATCAATACCTGATCACCCACAGGGCATCGCCATATTCACCGCCCTTCATGCCATCCGCGGTTGCCTGTGTAGCGTCATAGGTATCACCTTCTGCTATTGCCAGACGATAAAATTTAGTCTTGCCAAATGGCGGGATGATCTTGCAGTTCACACCTTTCGTGCTCAAAGCCCTGGCTTTATCCATGAGCAGATCTCCGTCAATCGCGCTGGCAGCAACGACATAATAACGATTTGTACGTTCGGTTAGTGTTTCAACACTGCCTTGTTTTGACGAAAGATTTGCCAGAGAATCTGCGCGTCTCTTTTCAGCATCGAGTCTCGCCTGTTCTTCCGCCAGTCTTGCGTTTTCGGCTCTCTTTATGGAATCGTCCCTAAGCTCCTGTTGCTTCTTCAACCGTTCCGCCTCGTCCTGCTTCGGCTTGTATATACCGAAGAACCAATAGGCAGCGCCGGCAAGCGCGAGGATAGCCAGTATACCGAATATCTTCGGCCACACAGAGCCACCATCATCGTCGTCATCTCCATAATTACCGGTCGTATCGTATTGCTGACGAGTCTCCTCCGGCTGGTATTCGCGGTGTGATTCCTGCTCACCATAGGACGAAGTCGCCTCGGCTGTAGCAGAGGTAGCAGATGTTTCCTCCCTGTTGAGTGGCTGATATTCTATCTCGGGAAGACCGAATGTTTCATCAGTATTTTCGGTACCTTCTTGATCTCCTTTTTTTCTTCGAAAGGCCATGTTCGTTGGTTTAACACACTGTTAACATTACAAAATTAATGTAATTTTCGAGGCATCCAAACATTAGCACGTGTCAGAACCGCCACGTCAGACCGCCCATCCCCTGGAAGCGCCGCGCCGGATAATGCAGGTACAATGGGTAATCGCTCGAAGCAATGTTGTTGAGCTGAACAAACACCGAGAAGCTGTCGGATAAGATGTACTCGAAGCGCATGCTGAGGTCAAGCGCGGCGTCAAGCTCGACTGTTTCTCCGTTCGTGGTATCCAGGGCTTTCATGCCTCCCTGACTGATCAGCTTCACATTGAGAAGTATCTTCTTCACAATATTGAAATTACCATCGAGCGTTACGCGATATTTTGGCCGGTGCCACGCCTCGCCTACCTCATCCTCATCAACTTTATAGCCAAATGCCTCTGCCCTTAAAGCCAGATTTATAGCGTCAGCCTTCGAGTACGACAGTGAACCGAAGAAGGTCGATCGCAGGGTCGGCTCTGTTGAATACGCCGGAAAAAACTTTGAGGGGTCGGCGAAGTCATTTACAAAAAAGTACCAGTTCTCCAATGACGCCAGCGAAAATCCGGCACTGACCCCGACCTTATTGCCGATCTTTGTGTTCACGGAGCCGGTGAAATCATAGAGCTTGTTTGTATGAAAGATGGGTATGTTGGGCATCACCCAGATATTCTCGTTGGACAGCGATTGCAGGGACACCTTTTCGACTCCCCCGGTCAATGACGCCAGCAACTGAACCCGCGGCGTGATCGCATAGGACGCACGCACGTCGGGGTAAGCATGGACGTTCTTGCTATCTAATGTATCATTTTCTATCGAAGCGACTATTCCGGCCGACAGCTTCAAGCCTTCGATCGGGTTAAACTCATACCTTGGATTGACAAAGAAAAGGCTTCGCGGATCAGCCTCGACGGCATTGTCCTTCCTGGTGATGAGATAATATCCGGCTGTAACGCCAAGCGCCGACTCCTCTCCAAGCTTGTACCTGAGATGAAAGTCGAGGTCCACCTCGGTTTCGCGCGCATCGAATTTATCCGCGAGATAACTCATCCCCGCCCCCAACCTGTAACCAAGGTCGGTGCTTTTGGAATTCGACAACTCTCCCTTTACCTTAAAGACGCTATAGGACTGTTTGATATCCGGCGCATCGGGATTCGTTCCTTCAGGATACCCATAGAAGTGTGTTGCCCTGTTTTCATATCCGATGTCACCCGAAAGGGCAATGTATTCATTGAACGTTTTTCCGAAGAGAGACAGGGAGGTCATTCCGCTTCCGGAATTCTTACCATCGACCGGTCCTTTATCCGATGCACTGAAAAGTCCATGGGCACCAATGAGCTTGTTCTTATCACGCTTCGAATTGATAAAACCCTCCAGATAGGGAGATGCATAATTACCATAACCTGCACTCAGATAACCCCCATAGATCTTCGATGGCTCTTCCTGCTTGAGCTTGAGTGGCTTGATCGCCGGACTCACGGGAGGTGTATAAAACGTCAATGGCTTAAAATCGTACC
>CBHTUB010000159.1:0-11685 GCA_966095595.1 uncultured Chryseosolibacter sp.
TTTTGCCTTCGTTCTCAGCATATTTTTCGTCGTCCCGGCGACACTTATTTTTCTAACCATTTAGGGGATATTACCCTGTCAAGGATTTCATATCGGGCTCTTTTGATGCTTCTTTCTTCTCTCTATATTGCGTTTCAAGCCAATTTAAATGCTGGGTAATTCCTTAACGAAATTTCTAAAGTTGGACCATCTCGTAGCCAATCTGACCGGTTATGTGGAGACGAAAATTGAGCTCATCAAGGTAGAGGTGAAAGAAGATGTGACCAAAGGTATTTCACAGGCCATCGTTTATCTTCTCATAGCGTTCGTGTTTGCGCTTGTGATCATGCTGATAAGCCTCGGAGTTGCCGTTGCCCTGAGCGAAAGGATCGGTGTGCTGGGAGGATATGGATCGGTCGCTCTGGTTTACCTGATCCTTGGCCTCGTGTTATTGAGCAAGCGCGAGCAGCTGGTGGTAAAAGTCAAAAAAGAATTGTCGAAAAAGTAAAATACAAGATTATGGAAATGATAGATTCCGATGATCCGGTCAAAGGTCAATTGTTAAGGCAGTCAGCGCATCATCGTGAGCAACTTGAAGAGGATGTCAAGCTCATATCCGAGCGCACAGAAAAAATCATTACCAATGCGCTGATCATCGGAGGAGCATTGGCGGCGACATACTTCATCGTGAGCAGGTTCTCGAAGCCTAAAAAGAAAAAGAAAGTAAAGAAGGTTCGTATCGTGAAGAGTGACGCTACGGCTAATGAACAAGTAGTTGTCGCGGCAGAGGAGCCGGAAGCGCCAGGCCTTATTTCACAGATCGTAACACCGCTCGCCACTCAGGCAACCGTGATGCTGTTGACGCTCGCCAAGGAAAAATTGGACGAATTCATGCAGTCGCAAACTGCCAGGAAAGAATCTGCTGATGACCATTCTTAATTCATTACAGGAAAGGAAAAAGCAGGGGAAGAAATCCATTGCTGTTCTCGTCGACCCCGATAAGGCGACCGACAACGGAAAGCTGCACCACCTGATCAACCTGGCGAGCGAGAACTGCGTCGATTTCTTTTTCGTTGGAGGCAGCCTCGTGACGACGACAAACCTCAATGAAGTCGTGCAGCAAATAAAAGACGAAGTGAACGTCCCGGTTGTATTGTTTCCAGGCAACAACATTCAGATCTGCGCGGCGGCGGATGGGATCCTTTTCCTTTCATTGATCTCCGGGAGGAATGCAGATTTTCTCATCGGACAGCATGTCGTGTCGGCGCCGATATTGAAGAATACGAAACTTGAAATAATTCCGACCGGTTATATGCTCATCAACTCCGGCCGGGTGACATCTGCGGCCTACATGAGCAACACGACACCGCTTCCTGACGACAAGTATTCGCTCGCAGCATGTACGGCGATGGCGGGTGAGATGCTGGGCCTCCAGCTGATCTACATGGATGCCGGCAGCGGTGCTGAAAAAGAAATAACACCGCGCATGATCGGAGCAGTGAGAAAGTCGGTCAACGTTCCGCTGATCGTCGGTGGAGGTATCAACACCTCCCAGAAGGCAATTGCCGCCCTCGAGGCGGGCGCCGACCTTATTGTCATCGGCAACGCGCTCGAAAAAGATCCTGACTTGCTGACAGAGATCTCAGAGAAAATTTACGAGTGGAATAAAGCGTAAACTACTTCGTGAGTTCACGCGAGATCACAAGCTTCTGGATCTCCGTTGTGCCCTCGTAGATCTGCGTGATCTTGGCATCTCGCATCAAACGCTCTACATGGTATTCCTTCACATAGCCATATCCGCCATGGATCTGAACTGCCTCCGTCGTGACCTCCTGGGCGATCTCGGAAGCAAATAACTTCGCCATTGCAGCAGCTTTAATGAAATCCTGCTTTTGATCCTTTAACCAGGCGGCGCGATGAACGAGCAACCTGGCAGCGTCGATCTTTGTGGCCATTTCGGCCAGCTTGAACTGGATGCCCTGGTGTTCTGCGAGCCTTTTACCGAAAGCCTTTCGCTCCTTCGAATATTTTAGGGCCAGCTCGAAGGCTCCGGCGGCAATACCCAATGCCTGCGCGGCGATGCCGATCCTGCCTCCATTCAATGTATTCATGGCGAAGTTGAAACCGAATCCTTCTTCGCCTATGCGATTGGCCTTGGGAACCTTGACGTCGGTGAACATCAGCGAATGCGTATCCGATCCGCGAATACCCATCTTGTCCTCTTTCTTGCCGACAACAAATCCCGGCATCCCTTTCTCTACGATCAGTGCGTTGATGCCCTTGTGTTTTTTCTCGGGCTCGGTCTGTGCGATGACCAGATATATGCCTGCACTGTTCCCATTGGTGATCCAGTTCTTGGTGCCGTTGAGAAGGTAGTGGTCGCCTTTGTCCTCGGCAATGGTCCGCTGACTGGTAGCATCTGATCCGGCCTCAGGTTCAGAGAGACAAAATGCACCGATTTTTTCAGCGGTAGCCAGCTTGGTAAGATATTTCTGCTTCTGCTCTTCAGATCCATACTTCTCGATTCCCCAGCAAACCAGTGAGTTGTTCACCGACATGCACACGGAAGCCGAGGCGTCCACTTTTGAGATCTCTTCCATGGCAAGCACGTATGAAACAGAATCCATGCCTCCGCCATTATACTTTGGGTCAACCATCATACCCATGAATCCAAGCTCACCCATTTTCCGGATCTGGTCTTTCGGAAATTTCTGTTCGTTGTCGCGCTCGATTACTCCGGGCAGTAGCTCGGTTTGTGCAAAATCACGTGCAGCTTGTTGAACGGCAAGTTGTTCTTCGGTGAGTTGAAAATTCATATGGTGTTGATGATCAATTTATTACATGACTTTCTCTTTGATCTTGAAATCAAAAAGAAAGCCTGAGGTTTATCTCAGGCTTGCAAAAATAATTGAATTAAAACGATTGCGCTGCATGCATAACAATATTATTCATCGCGCGAACCGAGGAATAGCATAACATAATACGCCAGGGTTGTCAGGGCACCGATCGCGGCGACCACGTAGGTCATTGCAGCCCATTTCAACGCGTCTTTTGCCATGTCGTGTTCACTTCTTGTGACGATGCCCCTTGATTCGATCCAGGCAAGCGCTCTTTTACTTGCGTCGAATTCCACGGGAAGTGTTACGAAAGCAAACAGGGTAAATACACCGTAACATGCGATGATGATCAGCAATGCGGTTGTCCAGGGCATTATGCTGCTCGCGAAGAACGAGCCGAACATCATGATCATAAAAATAAAGTTGATCACCTGCGCGCTGACGTTCTGTATCGGCACCATCGCTGAACGGAACTCGAGCATGCTGTAGGCGCGAGCGTGTTGCACGGCGTGTCCGCATTCGTGGGCCGCAACTGCCGCAGCCGCAGCATTACGTCCATGGTATACTTCCTGGCTCAGGTTGACAGTTTTACTTGCCGGGTTATAGTGGTCCGTAAGCTGACCTTCAACGCTCACCACCTGGACATCCTGAATGCCATTGTCTGCGAGCATCAGCCGTGCAATTTCAGCACCGGTAAGATCACGCGTAAGGTGAATTTGTGAATATTCCCTGAATTTGCTCTTTAATCTCGAACTCACCATCCATCCGATAGCCATGAAAACGAGACCAATAATTAATGCTCCCATATTGTTTAATAATAGTTTTTCGATTTAATCTGTAAGGATACTAACAATCATTTTCTGCGCCAAAATTATCCATCTGACAAAACGACACAGTTGTAGTTCTCCTGTTATAGACGTAACAATTTTCGAAATGTTTGAATTCTAATCGATAATTAATTCCGGTTGCGACGGACAAGTATCGAGGTAATGATCAGGGATAACGCGCCGCAAACGATCAGCATGGCGGTCTGCCAGCCGTGAAAAATAAACACGAAAGCTACTGCGTCCGTCTTTGCTATTCCATAGAGAAAAACCAGCCCCTGGGGAACCAGCACGTGGTAAGATCCGGTACCTCCGGGAAGCGGAGCGGCCATTGCAATGGATCCTATGGCAAAGAGATTAAGCACAGCTGCAAAACCCAATCCGCTCGTCTCGGGAAAAGCACGGATCACTGCATAGCTCATCACGAAATACAGGAACCATATCAAAAATGAATAACCAATGAAGAGACCTTTTTTTTCGAGGGATACAATCGACATCAAACCCGACTTGAAACCGGACCACATTCTGATGGTGAAATCCCTGAACCGCTTGCTGCTTTTATATAGCCAATAGAGTATACCGGCGATACACACCAGGGCCAGAACGAGATAGATCACTACCTGAAAGTTCGATTGGCCTTCTCCAATGGGTAACTGCCGAACAAAGGCGAGTAGTTTTTTTGATTCCAGGGCGAACGACAAGATCACAAGCAGGGCAAGACATATCACGTCGACTACACGTTCAACGACGACGGTACCAAACGATATCTCTACGGGAGCCTTATCGAGTTTGTAAAGGTTATAGCACCTTGAAATTTCTCCACCGCGCGGTATGACGAGATTCACAAGATAGCCGACAAGCACCGATAAGGTCGTCGAGCTGAGTCGCGACTCCTGACCCGTGGATGTGATAAGCATTCGCCAGCGCTCGGCACGAACAACGTGGCTTACCAGACCGACTACCGCCATGACCAGCAACCACGTCTTGTCGGCGGCGTACCACGTCTTCATCAGATAGTTCCATTTATCGGCGTAACTATCTCCTTCCGCCACCTTGAGGCTGTTAAGTGAGAACCAGATCAGCAAGGCGGTGATCCCGAGAATAACGATGTATTGAAACAGACCTTTAACGCGTTGCCACACTGGCGATGGGTTTTTTTGCGGGTGATTATGGCAGTTTATTGTCCGGTGTCGGAAATATGATCGTCGGCTTGAAGACCTTTGCCTTTTCGAACTTCATTGATGCGTAGGAGATAATGATCACAACATCGCCGACCTGAGCTTTGCGTGCAGCCGGACCGTTGATGCAGATCATCCCTGTACCCCGTGCGCCCTTGATCACGTAGGTCTCGAGACGTTCTCCGTTGTTGATATTCACAACCTGCACCTTTTCTCCTTCTATCAGATTCGCAGCGTCCATCAGATCTTCGTCGATGGCGATGCTCCCGACATAATGAAGCTCCGCCTGCGTGATCTTCGCCCGGTGGATTTTCGACTTCAATACCTCAATTCTCATTTTACGGTCTCCTAAATGATGATCTATTATGAAAACTTTTAATACACGAACATATTGTCGATCAACCTTATCTCTCCGGCGTATCCTGCAATACACATGATCGGCGTTTCTGAGTCTGAAACGTTTTCCAGCAATTTTAAGTTTTTGGCATCCGCTACCTCGAAATACTCCAGCCTGAATCCTTCGGCAGATTCAATTGTCTGCTGTACCTTTATTCTGACCGAATCAATTTTTTCTCCTGCCGACAGACTGTTTTTCCCAATTTCCAATGCCTTAAAGAACACATTCGCTTGTTTTCTTTGCTTCTCATCGAGGCGAAGATTTCGTGAAGAAAGCGCCAATCCGTCCGGCTCACGCAACGTGGGAACGCTGTGCAGCTTAAGGTTGAATTTCAACTGATCGCATAATTCGCTGATGACGGCAAACTGCTGCCAGTCTTTCTGGCCAAAATAGGCGTTATCAGGCTCTACGATATGGAACAGCTTCGAAACAACCAGGCCGACACCGCTGAAATGGCCTGGTCTGAATTTGCCTTCCATCACCTGGTCAAGATGTCCGAAATCCAACTTGAGCGATGTCTTTGAGGGGTACATTTCGTTGTCGTCGGGACAAAAAACAACATCGCATCGAACTTCTGCCAGCAATTGTGTGTCTTTATCTAAGGTCCTTGGATATTTCTTCAGATCATCTGCGTTGTTGAACTGAGTCGGGTTGACATAAATCGTAGCAACAGTAATGTCATTTTCCGCTTTAGAGGTTCCGATAAGCGTTAAATGACCCTGATGAAGTGCGCCCATGGTCGGAACTAATCCGATGGACTTTCGTTGTCGCTTTAGATCGTTCAGATAGGCCTTTAAAGGGGCTATTTGCTTGAAAATCTCCATTTTAGGCCGCTTTGACAAGGGGTCGCAAAGATATAGGGAATTCGGAAATTAAGTTGAATAAGGGGGTAATTTTTTGTAATTTTGTGGCTCTAAATTCCGTTCTACATTAAAATCTAAAAATATGTCAAAAATCCGTATTCTTTATGTAGCCAGTGAGATCGACCCGTTCCTGCAAACTTCGGAAGTCGCGAACTTCGTGCGCAAGCTTCCTCAGGCCATGCAGGAAAAGGGTATGGAGATCCGCATCCTGGTGCCTCGTTTCGGAATCATTAACGAGCGGAAAAACCGGTTACATGAAGTAGTAAGGCTTTCGGGTATTAATATCTCTGTTGGTGATGAGGAAAAGCCTTTGATTATTAAAGTAGCGTCAATTCCCAATGCGAAACTTCAGGTTTACTTTATCGATAACGAAGATTATTTCCACCGTAAGTCAGTGTTCCATGATAAAGAAAATAACTTCTACGAAGACAACGATGAACGTGCGATATTCTTTTGCAAGGGCGTGATCGAAACCGTGAGGAAACTGGGATGGGCTCCCGACATCGTTCATTGCAACGACTGGATCACCAGCTTCATTCCTCTTTACCTGAAGACCACGTATAAAAATGATCCGTTGTTCAAGAATACCAAAACAGTTTTTACGATCTACGACAATGCATTCAGTCACAAGTTCAAGGCAAACATCCTCGACAAGGTGAAGATGATGGATATCGAAGACAACATGCTTGGCAATCTGAAATCTGCAGACTTCGAAGGTTTCATCAAGCTTGGCGTTGAATTCTCCGATGCAGTCATTGTTGCAGGTGAGAACAAAAAACTGGAAGGCCTGTTCAAGAAGATCAAAGAGAAGAAAGTAGAAACAATCGACAAAGACGAAAATTACACCGAATCATACTACAATCTCTATAATGAACTTGTGGGCTAAGAGCTTAAGGCAACTGGCAATTTTTGCCGTTGCCTTATTTTTTTTCTCTTGTGAAGACGATACCATTTCCGGTTACAAGACCAATCCAAAATTTAAGGTAAACTTTCTCGAGCTGGATGTTCCCAGTTCGGTCGTATTGCTTGATTCGATCAGAACGTCAAATTTCACCTCGGGGGAGCTTTCGCGGGTACTTGTCGGTTCGTATGAGGACCCGGTATTCGGAAACATCACGGCATCTGCCTATTCGGAATTTCTCTTTCGCAACATCGAACAGGTAGACGATGGCAGAACGGTTAGCGTGTCGAAGATCTCCAGCAGCGCAACTACCTACGATTCCGTAACGTTGCGCCTGAGATTTGATCTCTATTTTCAGGGACCACAAACTATTTCGGATCAGAGCTTTTCAGTATACGAGTTGACGGAAAGTCTGAAATTCGATTCCATTGCATACTATTTCAACAGGTCGAAGGCCGACGTTGGCGCGCTGTTGGGATCGACATCCGTTACTGTCAGCGGCGAAGATTTCGCTGACTATCTGAAGGATGATGGACTCAAGGACACATCGATCTATGTAAATGTTCGTCTGGAGAACACTGACTTTAACAACCGTCTCTGGGAAAATGCGCTGAAATACCGCGACATATCGGATGTCGATTCATCGCTCGTCACGTATAATGAATTCGTAGAACAGTTCAAGGGTGTGGCCATCATCCCGAATGCCGGTGGCGACAAGGTCATCTCGTTCACACCGACGGCATCTACCATACGTCTGCACTATCATGACCCTAGTGAAGATAGTCTCGCACTTGTCTATTCTCTCGGCAGCTTCGTCAGTTATTCACACATCGAGGCCGACCGCGCGGCAACAGGCCTGTCGGACATTACGAGCTTCAGAACTGCATATGAGCCCGCAAATGACCTGCGCCACGTCCAGGCCGGCACCGGCATCAGCACGCAGCTCGATCTCCAGCCGTTCCTCGATTTTCTCGATGCCGATTCAAATGAGAACCTGATCATTAACGAAGCGCAGCTGGTCATCACAGGCGTGGAAACGCAAACCTATGACCCCTTAACATCGTTCACGATAAGGATGGCTGAAAACAACGCCCCCATCCGGTTTGCACCCGCCACCGACAATGCAGGATATAAGGCGGATAGCGCGGAATTCGTGAAACAAAGAAGTTTATATAACTATTACCTTGGCGCGTCAGAAGGTATGTATACCATGACGAGAACGGCATCCACCAGCTCGGCGGATCCGGTGTATCTGGTTGAAGAAGATAAGGATGATAATAGCTTCATCGGTTATCCAACCTTTTACCTCCAGCAGTTGCATAAGGACAATGGAAAAAAACGATTCAGGTATTATACGTTATACCCTTACTCACACCCGGTTGGTAAATCGCTGAACGGAATTTCATTTAACAAGAACAATATCAAACTTAGAATTTATTACACACGGCCAATCTAACCCCTAATCAATATGTGCGGAATTGTAGCTTATGTAGGAAAACGCCAGGCTCAGGATGTTATCATTAAGGGCCTCAAGAGACTTGAATACCGCGGATATGACAGCGCAGGCATCGCACTGTTAAATGGCGGTCTCAATGTTTACAAGAAGAAAGGCAAGGTTACGGACCTCGAGGGTTACCTGAAGGGCAAGAACCTTGATAGCCATATCGGCATTGGTCACACACGCTGGGCAACACATGGCGAGCCGAACGATGTCAATGCTCACCCTCATTATTCGTCGACGGGCAAGCTTGCCATCATTCACAATGGTATCATCGAGAACTACAGTTCCCTGAAGCAGGAGCTGATCAACAAGGGACATAAGTTCCTGAGCGAAACGGATACCGAGGTCTTCATTCACTTCATTGAAGACATCAAGGAAAACGTCGGCTGTTCATTGGATGAAGCCGTGAGACTCGCGCTCACCAAAGTCGTGGGAGCGTATGCCATTGTGATCATGTCACTCGAGGACCCTGATCTCCTGGTGGCTGCAAGAAAAGGTAGCCCGTTGGTCGTAGGTGTGGGCAAGGACGAATTCTTCCTCGCGAGCGATGCGACGCCTATCGTTGAATATACGAATGAAGTAGTTTACCTCAACGATCAGGAAATTGCCGTGATTCGTGACGGCAAACTGAGCATTCGCAATACCGCAAATCTTCCGTTGACACCTTATATACAGAAAGTAGATCTCGAACTCGAGGCCATTGAAAAAGGCGGGTTCGATCACTTCATGATCAAGGAAATTTTCGAGCAACCGAAATCTATCGGTGATTGTATGCGCGGTCGTCTTGATGCGCAATCAGGACGCCTGATACTCGGTGGTCTCCGTGAATATGTAAATAAACTCGTTAATGCCGACAGGATCATTATCGTTGCCTGCGGAACATCATGGCATGCCGGTCTTGTTGCAGAATATTTCTTCGAAGAATTCTGCCGTATTCCGGTAGAAGTGGAATATGCGTCTGAATTCCGCTACCGGAACCCGATCATCCGCGAGGGCGACGTCGTCATTGCGATCTCGCAATCGGGAGAGACTGCTGATACGTTAGCGGCAATTGAGCTGGCGAAATCAAAAGGCGCGATCATATTCGGTGTTTGTAATGTTGTTGGCTCTTCTATCCCAAGAACAACACATGCCGGCGCCTATACTCACGCCGGTCCAGAGATCGGTGTGGCAAGTACGAAGGCATTCACCGCTCAGCTCACTGTTCTTTCGATGATCGCCCTGATCGTTGCCCAGAAAAAAGGAACGATCACGGATCAGAAGTACCACGAGCTGCTGGTTGACCTCGAGACGATCCCGTCCAAGGTAGAAAAGGCGCTCCAGTTGAATTCACAGATTCAGGTTATCGCCGATGAGTTCAAAGATGCGCGTAACTTCCTGTACCTCGGACGTGGCTATAACTTCCCGGTAGCACTCGAAGGCGCATTGAAGCTGAAAGAAATTTCGTATATCCACGCAGAGGGATATCCTGCAGCAGAAATGAAGCACGGACCGATTGCGCTCATCGATAAGGAAATGCCCGTGGTATTCATCGCGACAAAGGACAGCTCATACGAAAAGATTGTCTCCAACATCCAGGAAGTAAGGGCAAGAAAGGGGAGGGTAATTTCAATTGTAACGGAAGGTGATACGTTGATCCCGAAGATGTCTGAATTTACCATCGAAGTTCCTCCGGTTCATGAAGCGTTGATGCCGATGATCTCGGTAATTCCTCTTCAGCTGCTGTCATATCACATCGCTGTTATGCGCGGATGTAACGTCGATCAGCCGAGAAATCTGGCGAAGTCGGTTACTGTGGAATAGACTTTACAGAAAATCATACTGATGACGCATCGGTAGGGGAACACCTCTATCGATGCTTTTTTTTACGGCGCTTCTGCAAGAAGAACAAGCCTGCTAAGATGATTGACGCGACCAGGATAGCGTGCCGCCAATTCATTTCATCGTTTGACGCGGGTGTAGCCGAGGAAGTTACCGTTGTCTCAGCTGTGGAGTCTGGCTGTATCCTTTTCAACGAATCGATCCTTGCTTTTGCCGCGGTCAGATCAACGAGGGCGAGTAGCGAGTCTCTGCTGGTGTTGATGTTCTCCCATCTGATCGTATACTCTTCCAGCTGGTGATCCTCCAGTAGTGTTTTATAGTCGATGCTCCCTATCTTAAGGTGGCTTGCTTCATTGCGGTAAACGTCTGCCGGTCGGACATTCAAATATTTATTGATGAGCTTTTGCATCGACTTGATCTTATCATCGAGCAGAGGTGACTGATCTCCATAATATTTTTTCGCTATTTGATAAACTGCCCTGGCGAACTCGATGGATTCGGTGTTGGCGTAACAATCCCCAAGATCTGTGAGCAAACTAGCCATGATCGGATCGGGACCTGGCGAGAACGGAAACCTTTCACGCACCTGGATGTTGATCTGCTTTCTGACCGATGAATCCTGCTCCTGCGCCTCGGTAAGACCAAGTACTGTGTGCTCGCTGAGGTAGCCTGGATTTTGCTTCAATACGAGCTTCGCTTCCAACACGCGGACATGCACCCATTCACTTCCCTCATGTGCATCAGGATTTAATTGCATACCCAGCTTGATGAAACGCAAGGCATTTTCAACGTCTCCATTCAATTCGTACGCAGTGCCAAGGTTTGCAGCAATTTTATACTCCTCCGGGTAGTAATGTTGCAGGGCAATGAGAATGTCAAGCGCTTCCTTGTTTTTCCCGAGCTTCAGCAGATGCACGGCATAGTCTGAAAGCAATCCATACGAATGCTCTTTTCGCAGGTTGCGCTCCAGTTTTTTTATCCTGGCTACATTGAGCTTATGGTTGAAGTTGAGATTGAACGGAACGAGTATTTCTTCCGCCAGATGAAGATGACCTTCCTTGTCGATCGAATAATAGTAGTTGAGGCAGGCTTGAGCGCTAATACTCATAGAAATTAGAAGTGACAGGAGAACAAATATCTTTTTCATAAACCTTACGGAATTCTTTTCTTTCCATTTCCCGATATGCCTTCGGTTAACGAGTTGACTATTTTCTTGAATTGCCTGTAAAAATTTGAGGGATTATTAAAAACCGTTTGAAAGCATACCCCGGCAATGTCAGTATCCTCTTCTATCAGCATCCGGCATATGCGGAAGTCCGTGAGGTATTGAAAATAGCTTTTTCCATAATACTTTCCAATGCCGCCAGGTGGCATAAAACTACAT
>CBHTUB010000160.1:0-11630 GCA_966095595.1 uncultured Chryseosolibacter sp.
ACTTATCCTCGCCCCGCCCTCGTGTGGTCTGCACCGCTTCTCCGTACTTTTCGTGAATTAGATGAAAAAGGAATAAAATGAAAACGGCAAGCTCATCATCATTTCCTCCCACATCCTCAGCGATCTTGATGACCTGACCACCGACATGATCTATCTTTTCGAAGGCCAGATCCATTTCAACAATTCGATCGCGTCACTTAAGGAAGAAACAAGCGAACAAAAACTCGGCAAGGCGATAGCCACCATGATCAGCCAGAAACAACTTATAGACTCTATAAAGAACTGAATCCATGAACCGCATAATCAAATATGTATTTTATGACATGCTGAGAACAAGATTCATTGTTCTTTACACCTGTCTTCTTTTTATATGCACTTTCGCCCTCTATCAGATCGACAGTGATCCGTCCAAGGTAGTGATGAGCCTGCTCAACATCGTGCTGATGGTCATTCCGCTGATCAGCGTCGTCTTCACAACCATACATTTCTTCAATTCCTATGAGTTCATCGAGCTCATGGTGGCCCAACCTGTTGACCGGAAGGTCATTTTTCTTGGCGAATACCTCGCCGTGTCTTCTTCACTTTGCATGGCATTCGTGGTCGGTTGCGGAGTCCCGATATTCCTTCACGGTGCAAGCATGAGCGCTTTGACATTGCTCTTTTGCGGGGTAGTGCTTACCCTCGTATTCGTTTCGATGGCCTTTCTTGCTGCGGTGCTCACCCGCGACAAGGCTAAAGCGATCGGTCTTGCCCTTCTGTTCTGGTTTTATTTCTCCTTGATCTACGATGGCTTTCTTCTCTGGTTTGTTTACGCATTCAGCGACTACCCGCTGGAAAAGATCACACTTACGCTAATCGGGCTAAATCCGATCGACCTGGCGAGGGTGATCATGCTGCTACAGCTGGACATCTCGGCACTGATGGGGTACACCGGAGCTTTCTATAAAGATTTTTTTGGAAGCAGTCTCGGCATCACCCTTTCAAGCCTTACACTGTGCCTGTGGATCGCGATACCCTTCGCCATTGCCCTGAGGGTTTTCAACAAGAAAGATCTCTAGACGATATGATGGAGATCATAGCAGACAAGCAACGATATCACAACATTTCGCTTACAAACTTCAGAACATGAAAACAAAATCCATCCTTCCTATTGGCTTGGCGCTTATGCTTTCCGCTTGCAGCCAGCCCGTTACAGAGTCAACACCAACGGAACAACCTCAACAGGCAGGACAATCGGCGGTCCAGGACGACGAATCACAGAAGAACATCGTTCAGACCGCAATTGCTTCCTCACAGCACACTACGCTGGTGGCCGCTTTAAAGGCTGCCTCATATGTTGATGCGCTCTCCAATGCCGGACCATTTACTGTTTTTGCACCAAGTGATGCGGCCTTCGGAAAACTTCCTGCAGGCACCGTCGAAGATCTTGTGAAACCCGAAAACCAGCAGAAGCTCCGAGACATCCTGGAGTATCACGTCTACGTGGGATCGATACGGGAGAACATGATCAGGGACGGCATGAGCCTGAACCAGGTAAATGGTCAAAATGTCACGCTTGGCAAAAATGGAGATAAGCTCTCTGTCAATGGGGCGAACATTGTTGCAACGGTACCCACCTCGAACGGCATCATTTACGTTGTCGATCAGGTTTTACTTCCACCCGCTAAATAATTCCAACGTGACGGACATACAGGAACGCGAAGACATTGAAAAACTGGTGAACAGGTTTTATGAGAAGGTGCAGGCAGACCCACTGCTTGCGCCCTCCTTCAGTAATGTGGATTGGGAAAAACATCTTCCCCTCATGCACAGATTCTGGTCGTCGATGATCTTGGGAGAATACAGCTACTCAGGCAATCCCTTTAAAAAACACGAGACGTTACCAGTGGCGCGGGAACATTTTGCGCGGTGGATCTCATTGTTCGTTTCGACCGTAGATGAGAGCTTTAAAGGGCGAAAGGCCGAGGAGATAAAGGAACGTGCGCAAAATATTGCAAGGATCTTTCAACATAGGATGGGGCTGCTTAACTGAGCGGTGGCTTGCGGATCCTGGTGCAAAAAAAAGCAGGACACGAAGTTCGCAAAGGAGTTCGAAGAGCACAAAGGAAAATACCGTTAAATAGAAATTTTGTGACCCTGCAGTTTTAGCTTTCCTTCCCGCTCCATTTTTTTCACGGCTCTGATCACGGTCTCGACGCGCAAGCCCGTCATGTCAGCCAGCTGTTGGCGGGTAAAGGGAATGACCAGACGATCTTCACCGTTCTTGCTTCTCATCTTGCTTTTAAAATATTTCAACACGGTCGTCAATCGGTGCTCCGGATCGTACGACGATACTTCGGTCAGGATCATTGATTTGTATTGGAGCCGTTTACAGAGAACCTGATCGAGCTTCAGGTGTATATCAAAGTTCTCCTTCAGCAGCTGAAGAAACTCGGGTCTCGGCAAGCGCCACACCTTACCGTCCTCCAGGGCTTGCGCACCGCTTGGGTAAGGAAAGCCACCGAGCAGTGCGGGCTCGCCAAAGCTTTCGCCGGGTTGAAAAATACCCTGCGTGAACTCCTGCCCGTCCGGATTGATGATATACATTTTGATCTGCCCTTTCTCGACCTGAAAGAAATCAGGAGCCTGATCTCCGTCATCAAAGCTCACTTGCCCTTTCGTCACATTGACCAGGCGGGCTTTGAACTTCTCCAGAAGCTGAACAGGGATCACTTTTCTTCTCCTTTTTTCCGCAAGGTTCGATAAATCGAGGGGATATGCCATGATAAAAATCAGTCAACCACTAAAAAAAGAGCCGGCAATAAGACCTTGCCAGCTCTACCTATAAACCTGGATTTAACCGGCCCGTCCGGCAGGCGGCTTCACGATCAGCTGATCGTTCAGCTTTGTTGTTGAGTAGCTTTCGGAAACAGGATATTATTCTCGATGTGGATGTGCTGCATCAGATCCTCGTCAAATTGATTCAACATCACATAGGTCATCCTGAATGTTGGACATGCGTATGACGGTGGAGAATAGTTATCCGTCAGACCCCGGATCGACTTTATCAGGTCACCGGCTCTCTCATGTTCGCTTTCCATCACGGATATCGGAACTTCCAAATGAGATTGCGCAACTGACGTATTTTGCTGAGGGCGTTTTTGATCAAAAATTCTTCTCATGGCAGGAAATAAAACTTCTTCTTCCTTAGCCATGTGGGCCATCAGGTCTTCGGCAAGATCATCAAAATCCTCCCTGATAGAAAATAGCTTCGGCTCGTCATCACCGTGAACACTGCAAACCTTTTCCAACAGCTGTTTGATCTGTGGAATAGACGATCTCACATATTGGTGATGGTGCTGAACGATAAAGTCGATCAGCAAGGGGACGCTCCAGGAACCGAAGTTTATACGATTGTCATTCGCATGATTCGATTTTGCGTTAATGATCTCCCTCCAAATCTTCTCGGGATCAAGACCGGACTTACGACATACTTCGCTGAATGGTTTTTTCCCTCCACAACAAAAATCCAGGTTATACTTCTTTACAATCTCCAATGCCTGGGGAAAATTGAGTACCACATCGGCCATGGAGATCTTCGACATGTCAATTTGCTCATCTGTCAGTGTCATAATCGTGTTCGTTAATTTATAAATCAAATCTAACGCACTCAGGCGCCCATGATTATGACCTGGATCATACCCCGGCTTATAGCTGACCCGTTAATTGCTGTCGCAGCACGATAATTTTCGGGATGACAGAAACCTTTGACTTAATAGAATTCGTGATCAGGCAGGCAGACTCACTTTTCTGAAGCACACGTATTGCCTTTTCGCGGTCGTTCTCATTCATCAGCGTCACCGTTGGCTCGAGCTCGATGTCGGTCATCTGCAATTTTCCGTCCACCTTATCCAGCTTGCCCTTCGACTTGCATTCGAAGCCTGCAAATTCAAGCTTGGAATTCTCAGCTATCGACAGGAATGTTGTCATGAAGCAACTCGATACAGAAGCCGTGAAGAGATGTTCAGGCGACCAGATACCGGGAATTCCTTTGGGAAACCCGGGAGGAGTCGCCACTTGTAAACATCCGGAATCCTGTTCGGGATATTTGAGCTCCGGCGAGCACATCATGCCTTTCCGATCATTGCTCCACTTGACATTAACATTATAAAAATGTGATTCCATACATTTATTCATTTAACCAGGTAAAGTTCCCGATTTAGAAATGCACTGCTTATGACCTAAGTCATACTTCTTCATGACGATTAGCGGCATGGGTCAACCTATGGCGCTTTCCATCTGAATTTCACAGAAATAACATCGCTATATAAAATTTCAGGATGCTGATTTTCGTCATCGCTGGCTCCTTGCCGTCACACTAGATTTGTTACGTGAAAAAGTTCACTGCTATCCTCCTGATCCTCCTGCTATCTATTCAATGCTCCTACAAGCTCGGAGTGATAACTTATTTCCATCTGAATCGCGAGTATATAGCAGAGATTTTGTGCGTGAACAAAGAGAGACCAGCAATGAAGTGCCACGGACAATGTTTCCTGGAAACGAACCTGGAAGTTGCTGATGACACTTCTTCCGAAAAGAATACACCGCCTATCGAAAAGCAAACAATTGATTTCCTTGTTTTCCTCATGAGCGAAAATCTTTACGCGTTTCCAAATCTCGCGTTGTTGCGGACAGGCACCCCGTGTTATCTCCCAGGTATTTCGTCTGGACATCGTCCGGTGCTTTTTCACCCCCCGGACATCCAGTCCCAGGACTTACGTCCCATGATTTACACCTGATATCATTCTACAATTTCAATGGAATTGGCGGACCCCGCACGCCATAATCCCGCTGACATCTTTACAAAAATGAAAAAATTATTAACCCTGATACTGACGATAGCGTGCATCAACCTGTTCGGCCAGCAAGCGATCACAGGATATGTGTTCGACAACGAAACCAAAGAGCCACTGATCGGAGCCACCCTCGTTTTGCGTGCGACGCGCGAAGGAACGGTAACCAATGTCAATGGTCAATTCAACCTCACGACAGTCATCGCTACAGACACGCTCGAGGTATCTTACATTGGATACGAAAGAAAATTGATTGCCACCACGGCGGCTGATCTTTCTATCTCGCTGACACCGTCGGTAAACAATCTTCAACAGATTGTGGTAACGGCAAACCGTGAAGCGGCCCTTCGTACGGAGTCGCCCGTCGCGATCAGCAAATTGACACCTGCGTTGATCAACGACACCAAACCGATGCTCATTACAGAACTGATCAACAAGGTTCCAGGGGTTGTGATGCTCAATTATAATAACGAGCAGCACGCCATGGCAATAAGACAGCCGATGAGCACCTCGGCCTACTTTCTTTACCTTGAAGATGGCATACCGATCAGACCAATGGGTGTCTTCAATCACAACGCACTCATCGAGATGAATGTATTCGGGATCTCCAGTATCGAAGTCGTAAAAGGTCCAGCCTCTTCCCTGTATGGCCCGGAAGCCGTAGGTGGTGCCATTAACTTCATCACGCATCGGCCAACGCCAATGGCGACTGCCCGCCTCGGGATCCAGGCAGACCAATGGGGGTACAGAAGACTACAATATGGCGCCGGAGGGACAGCAGGCAAAAAGCTGGGCATCTATGTAAGCGGATTCCAGGGAGAACAACGCGATGCATGGCAAACCTATTCAGATTACGACAAGTCTTCCGTGAATATCCGCCTGGACTATACGTTGTCGGATAGAACGAAGCTAACGGCGGCTTTTTCAGGAAATGATTATTACTCGGACATGACGGGAAACGTGGACAGCCTTGCATTCTACAACAGGCAGTATACAAGCACGACAAATTTCACTTACAGAAAAGTGCGTTCCCAACGCACGAGATTGACTATCTCACACCAATGGAATGAACAAAATGAAACTTCGTTCACGATGGCTTACCGTGACAACTATATTGAACAAAATCCGAACTATGCCATTCGCTGGACAACGGGAAGCACGACAGCGTCAGGCGAACGCAACAGAAATAGCTTTTACAGTAAAGTTGCATTATTACAACATCGTATCAGGTTCAACTTCCTGGATGCAAAACTTTTGACGGGTGGAAGCATCGACCTCTCTCCCACGAATTACTGGTCATACAAGATCGACCTTACTGCGCAGCTCCGCCCTGACGGGAGAACGGTCGAAAAATATATCGTCGCCGGGGAAAAACCAGACGACTACCTGTCGAATTATAATGCAAATCTCCGGAATCATGCTGCATGGTCGCAATTTGAGCTCAACCCGATCGAGCGGCTGAAACTTACGATCGGAATACGATATGATGAGATGTCTTTCGACTATGAAAATCATCTGGATGCATCCACTGGCACAAAATCATATGACCAGATAACCCCGAAGATCGGAGCGACATTCGACCTGCTTCGCGACAAGGGGTTGTATATAAATTATAGTCAGGGGTTTTCTCCTCCGGGATTGACGTCAATTTTTCGCAAAAGACCCAATGCTGCGTCAGGCAATGAATTTTACTACAACCTGAAACCGGCAAAGTTCAACAACTTCGAAATTGGCGGATGGGCTTCATTCCTGAACAACAAAGTGTATGTTGACCTGGCTGCGTATCAGATGATCGGTCGCAGCGAATTATTGGGTGTACGTCAGCCGGACAACTCCACAGACTATCAAAGCGCCGGAAAAACACTCCACAGAGGCATTGAATATGGAGTGACCTTCAAACCGGAAAACGAATGGTTCTTCAGATTCGGAGGAACCAACGCTGTTCACCGTTTCCAGAACTTTCACCTGAGCAATCGAACCGCTGATGATGTGAAGAACGTCGACGGAAAGGATATGCCGCAATCTCCACGTTGGATCGCCAATGCTGAAGTGACGTATAAACCGGAATACATCAACGGCTTCCGTATTTCAATCGAGTGGCAAAGAATAGGAGCATGGTATCAGAACCAGGTCAACAGTGTCAGGTATGACGACCGGGGATTTTTGGGATTTCGAGGTATCAGTTATCTCAATCTCAGGGCTGGATATCAATGGAAAGGAGTGGAGATCTTTTCAAACGTGATGAACCTTACGGACGAGCTCTATGCGAATTCGGCTACGAGGGGAAACTCGACAACAGACAGAACGACATATACGCCTGCGGCACCGCGTACTTTTGTTTTTGGGATCCAGTAAACATTCACAGGGAAAAACAAATGCATATTATAACACCCGGCGGAAGTCAAACGATCACCGTGGAATGTCGCGTATAAATTGAGTCAATGACTACCGATCCGCTTCAGCTTTCTGATACGCGCCTGAAGTGATGGAATTTGCTCGCGTTCCAATGCCTGCACGGTTTGATCATAATCTTTCCGAAATTTCGGGAACGTACCGGAAAGATCACACAGTCCCTGAAGTGCATTTACCCGTACGATCTTGCTTTCATTCCGGTTGAGCGCCCAGTATGTCAACTTGTGCCAGACATGATCAATTTCCTGTCTTGTCAAAGGGATCCTCGGAAGCAGCTGAGCGATATGCCACTTCAATTCCTTGTGCTCTGCGCCATCAAGAATTGCCAGCAGCTGCGTCTTGTGCGGTTCCAGATATGATCTATTGCTCTCAGTAATCTTCTCGACGGCATCGGCGGCACGCATGACCAGCGCGCGTTCATGATGAAAGATCAAGCCAAAAAGATCATCGAACGTCTTCTGGTCCTTCACTGCATCAAGAACTTTGTGAATATTTTTCAGCTTTCGCAGATCGCTCCCCAGCAGCAGTCTGGCAAACTCGGTTTCTCCTGTCGACATGAATTTAGTTTTGAACACAACTTTCCGAAAGCATAACCCAATAAAGTCAGAGTAAGCGAGTTAAATATTGACCGTCGTCATCCATAGAGACGATTGTTGTCACAAGCCACACGGCTTCTTTTGTATGACACGTATCACATTTCCCTCTGACGTTGGTCGTAGACTCCCTGACCATAACAACCGATCTTTGATTAGCGAATGACAATAACGCAGTCGCCCACGCCATGGTCTACTACTCGAGAAAAATAAAATTGAGTTTTCAGGAAGTGTTAACCAGAGTCACCGAAAACCTTAACTGCCAGGGCTTCGGTATTGTCACGACCATCGACGTCCGGGATGCCTTCCGGGAAAAGCTGAACATCGGTTTCCGAAACTACAAAATACTCGGTGTCTGCAATCCAAAATTTGCGTATCAGGCGATCAGCCTTGAATCGCACCTGGGTGTAATGTTGCCGTGCAACGTCGTGATCCAGGAATGCGAAAACGGAGAGGTGGAGATCTCAGCGATCAACCCGCTGGAAAATATCGACGAATCATTGAGCACTACGCCGCTGATCTCCCTGGCAACTGAGATCGGCATCCGACTCCGCGCCGCGCTGGACAACATTCATCGGAAGAATACGGTCGGCCATTTACCGATACCACCGGAAGCGACATCCGGGAGGCCTTAGCTGTCCGCGGCAGTTCGACCGCATCAAAAAAAATTCGCCCAATTCATAGAAATCGATTCATCATACTTGTTTCACCCTGCCGTGACATCCATTGCCCGCCAGGACTTTGCGCAGACTATTTTGCAATTAAAGAAGTGGGTCCCTATTACACGGCAGCACCATCGTCTGTCTGTTCATAATGACAGAATACTTTTACGGCGGCCCGGGCTGTCACTTTCATGTTTTTCAACTGCGATCAGGTCGTTCGGACAAGGAAGATCATTTTCCCAGCAATCGAGGTTGGCAACCGTCGTATTTGCAATTTGACTGATGGCATCGGTAGTGAGAAAGCCCTGGTGGCTTGTGATGATCACATTGGAAAAACTGCGCAACCGCGCAAAATTAACGTCATGGATCACTTCGTTCCTATGGTCTTCGAAGAACAGTCCTTTTTCAAATTCATAGACGTCCAGGCATGCACCGCCGAGCCGCCCGCGATCCAGCGCATCGATCAGGTCGGTTGTATTGACAACGGCACCCCTGGACGTGTTGATGAGTATGGCTCCGTTCTTCATGCTGTTGAGTTGCAATGCAGATATGAGATGGTGTGTTGCTGATTTCAACGGGCAATGCACGGAAACAATATCACTCTCCTTCAACAACTGATCCATGGAAACAAACCTGATGCCCAGGTCAACGGCATCATCGTTGATGATCGGGTCAAATGCCAACACCTTCGCGCCGAACCCAAGCATGATCCGCGCGAAAGCCAGGCCGATCTTGCCGGTTCCAATCACGCCGACTGTCTTGCCATGCACATCGAAGCCCTTCAGCGATTCGATCCTGAAATCCTGAACGCTCATCAAATGTTGTCCCTGAACGATCTTTCTGTTCATAGCCATCAGCAGTGCCACCGCATGTTCCGCAACAGAATAGGGAGAGTACCCGGGAACATTGGCGACACGCATCCCCAGAGATGCAGCTTTATTCAGATCGATATGATCATAGCCGACGGATCTCAATGCCACAAACCTCACACCGTTGTCATGCAATTTCGCCAGAACAGGGGCTGACGCATCATCGGATGTAAATAACGCAACCGCCTGACACCCGCTTGCAAAATGTGCCGTATCGGGGCCTAATCTTTCAGCGGTAAATATCATTTCATGTTCTCCGGCAGCAGCCTGAAGAACTGGTTGATCGTAGGCCTTTGCGCTATAAACACATATTTTCATAGGGATATCATTTTATTACAAACCTATCGATAATCAGATCGCTGACCGATGAAGCCCATCATCGTAAAACCTGATTTTCGTCAGGTACGGAACGAACCACAAATAAAGTGCAGAAGCACGATACACATCGCTCTCACGACACCGGGAGGAAATCACAAAAAATCGTCTATCTCACAGCTATGAATCTGAGGAGGGAATATCCATTTACGTTTTTCAAGTCTTTCCACGCTGAAGGAATGTCCGTTTGAATAACTTCTCCATCTCGACACCGGAAAGAACTACCAGTGACAAAAGAATACACACCACAAGTTCGTTCATACTTAATAGCTGAGTCTTGAGGACCTTGTTTGCAAAAGGCAAGTAGATGACTGCGAGCTGCAGAAGGAACGTTATGAGAACGGCACCGAACAGCGGCCGGTTGCTGAAGATGCCCAGTTGAAACAGGAATTGTCTGTCACTTCTGATGCCCATCACGTGTCCGAGCTGGGACAAGGATAAAACAGTGAAGACCATGGTCTGCCAGTGAGGCATGTTTTTATTGACTGCCCAGGCTTCCGTGCCGAGGGTAATCGCCGCCATCAACAGTCCCACCCAAACGATGTGTACACCCACTCCGTCTGCAAAAAGGCTTTCATCGGTCTTTCTGGGCGGGCGCCGCATGATATCGATCTCTGCCTTCTCACTTCCGAGCGCCAACCCTGGCAATCCATCGGTAACGAGGTTGATCCAGAGAATATGAATGGGCAAGAGTGGTATCGGCAACCCAAGCAATGGCGCGAGAAACATGGTCCATATCTCGGCGCTGTTACAGGTCATGATATACTTGACAAATTTTCGAATATTGTCGTAGATATGTCTTCCCTCCTTCACCGCCTTCACGATGGTGGCAAAATTATCATCCAGCAAAACCATGTCGGAAGCCTCCTTGCTTACATCCGTTCCATTGATTCCCATGGCCACGCCGATGTCGGAAGCCTTGAGCGATGGAGCGTCGTTTACGCCGTCCCCAGTCATGGATACAAAATGTTTTCTCGCTTGCAGCGCTTTGACAATACGCAGCTTCTGTTCGGGAGAGACCCTCGCATAGACGCGTATCTTTTCCACTCTGGCAAAAAAATCGTCGTCGCTCATGGCTTGAAGTTCCCTGCCCGTGACCACCAGGTCTTCCTGCGATAAAATTCCGATCTGCCTTGCAATAGACGCTGCCGTTGCCGGGTGATCACCGGTTATCATCACGGTGACTATTCCTGCCGTTTTACATTCTTCAATGGCAAGCCTCGCTTCCTCTCGTGGCGGATCGATCATCCCGGCCAGTCCTGCAAAAACAAGATCGCTTTCCAGAGCATCACTGCTCATCCTTTCGGGAAGCTTGTCCGTAATTTTGTATGCAAACGCGATTACCCGCACACCCTGGCCCGCCTGTTCGGTAGCCTTATCGGGGATCGACAAAGCCTTTTCCTGGTCGGACAACACGGGAACGATTGATTCTACGGCACCTTTACATGTGATCAGAAAACGATTATCAAAACGATGAACCGTGGTCATCAGTTTTCGATCGGAATCAAATGGAAGCTCTGCTATTCGCTCGAGCTGCGCGGCAATGAAGGACAGCAAATCGGATGAATGCCTTTCGATAAAAAACTCGACGAGTGCAATTTCAGTAGGATCACCGACGAGGTT
The DNA here is from genome assembly GCA_966095595.1 of uncultured Chryseosolibacter sp. GTDB lineage: Bacteria > Bacteroidota > Bacteroidia > Cytophagales > Cyclobacteriaceae > Chryseosolibacter. The sequence goes on from CBHTUB010000160.1 coordinate 11,367, forward strand.
GTTCGTCTTGTCATGCCTCACATCGTGATTGAGTGCAAGACAACATTCAAACACAGACAGATCGCTCACGATCTTTTCATCGCTCGCGTCGTCCGAGCTCACAACTTTCATCCTGTTTTGCGTGAGCGTACCCGTTTTATCCGAACAAATAAAAGTGACCGAGCCCAGCGTCTCGACGGCAGACAATTTTCTGATGAGCGCATTCTTCCTGACCAGGCGTTTAGCTCCCGACGCGAGCGCTACCGTGATGAGCGCCGGCAGTGC
>CBHTUB010000161.1:0-11550 GCA_966095595.1 uncultured Chryseosolibacter sp.
GAATCCTAACTTTTTTCGTACCCTGCCCAGCACTTCATTGGCGATGACCCTTGCCCTGGCCTCACCCTGCTCCAGTTTTTTGTCGAGCTCGGGAGGATTGCCCATGTAAAAGCTGAATGCTTCCCGCTCCTTCGAAAATTTCCTGAGGATCAGCTCATACAATTCCTGTTTGGCGTGGCCATACCCAAAATTGCCCGCGAGATACTTTTCTCTTAGCTGTTTATTTTCTTCTTCGGTACCAAGCAGACTATAAATCGCATATACATTATCCTTGTCCGGGTTCTTTGGCGCCTCGAGAGGCGTGCTGTCGGTGACAATCGACATCACCTGTTTTTTAAGTTCCTTTTCGGGCAGAAAGATGTCGATAATGTTTCCATACGACTTGCTCATTTTTTGCCCGTCTGTTCCCGGTATGGTCATCACCGTTTCTTCAATTTTTGCTTCCGGAACCACAAACGTCTCTCCGTATTGGTTGTTGAAGGCGGTGGCGATGTCACGTGCGATCTCCAGATGTTGCCGCTGATCTTTCCCCACGGGAACAGTATTGGCATCATACAATACGATATCTGCCGTCATGAGCACTGGATAGGTGAACAGACCGGCGTTAACGTCAGAGAGTTTTTCAGACTTATCTTTGAATGAATGGGCGTTGCTCAGCATCGGAAATGGCGTGAAGCAGTTCAGATACCAGGTAAGCTCGCAGACCTCAGGGATACGCGACTGCCTGTACAGATAATTCTTTTCGATGTCGAATCCGAACGCCAGCCATGCCGCCGCAACAGCGCGAACATTGGCCACACGGGTTTCTGCGTCTTTGATTGTTGTCAGAGAGTGAAGGTCGGCGATAAAAAACAACGATTCGTTGCCGGGTTGCTTCGACAGTTTGATCGCCGGGATGATTGCACCCAAAAGGTTGCCGAGATGAGGTCGGCCGCTGCTCTGAATGCCGGTTAAAATTCTAGCCATAGTGCAAAGAAAATAAATTAACAGAAACCCCAAGGTTTTAGCGACAGAATGAAATTATTTGACCGCGTCTTTCGTTAAATTTGAGCGCTAATTTTCCTTATGAAAAGACTTTTTTCCTTTACTCTTCTACTCCTCTGTTCTTACACAATTTTTTCACAGCAGGTCAAGCAACTCGTATTTCGCGAAGAAAGTCATGATTTCGGAACAATCGTCGAAAGTAAGGGACCTGTCACCCACGAATTCCTGTTCACCAATACCAGCTCGAGGCCGGTAAAGGTACTTACCGTTCAGGCATCATGCGGTTGTACTACGCCGGGTTGGACAAAAGAAACGATCGAGCCAGGCAAAACGGGATATATCCAGGCAAGCTTCGACCCAAAAGGGCGCCCTGGTTATTTCAACAAGTCACTCACCGTAACCACCGATCTCGATCCGAATCCGATCATTTTGCAAATCCGTGGACAAGTGTCATCCGATTCGGAGAACTTTGTCGACGCGACTGGCTTCACCGTCGCAAATGGCAACCTGAAATTGAAGAGCACCTCCTTTAACATGGGCAAAGTCTTTAAGAAAGATGAGTTCGCCATTAAAGAATTTCAGGTGATGAACACTGGAACAAAGGCCATCACCTTTAAAGACAAGATAGTTGCCCCGAACTACATCAAGGCTGAAGTGAAACCATCAACCATACCCGCGGGGTCGAAGGCAATGGTCAGGATCAGTTACAACGGACACCTCAAGGGCAAATACGGATTTCATTCAGATAATATCGAATTCACGACGGATGATGCCGAGGCTCCGGTTAAGTCATTTTCCGTGCTGGCGACAATAGAAGATTACTTTCCACAGATGAGCGCGGAAGAGCTGAATAAAGCTCCGCAGCTACAGCTTGCAGAAACGTCAGTGGATCTGGGACGCGTTTCGCAAAAATCGGCTGTAGTTCGCGAAATAGGGGTGACGAACAAGGGCAAAAAAGAGCTGACCATAAGAGCTGTTCAGGGCAATTGTACCTGCCTAACCGCGTCTGCAAAAAAAACCACCCTAAAGCCTGGTGAATCGGGAACGATCAAGATCGAGTTTGTTCCGCAGGATAAATCGGGAACACAAACAAAGGCAGTAACGGTATATTCAAACGATCCCCGTAATCCTGTTCAGCGCTTTACGGTATCGGCATACGTTGATTAGTTTTCCTTCTTCATAAAAAAAGGGATGAGCGATCATCCCTTTTTTCGTTTTACCATCCATCGATCAAACAAACGCAGGAATTCCTGTGATCTGGTTTCCGAGGATCAATAAATGAATATCGTGTGTTCCTTCATATGTCACGACTGATTCCAGGTTCATCATGTGACGCATGATCGGATATTCCCCCGTAATGCCCATGCCGCCATGGATCTGTCTTGCTTCCCTTGCGATCTCGAGTGCAATGTGCACGTTGTTTCGCTTGGCCAGGGAGATTTGGGCTGTGGTTGCCTTGCCTTCGTTCATCAGGGTTCCAAGTCTCCAGTTCAGCAATTGTGCTTTTGTGATCTCGCTGAGCATTTCGGCTAGTTTTTTCTGAACAAGCTGGAACGACGCGATAGGCTTTCCGAACTGAATACGTTCCATTGCATAACGCCTTGCTGAATCGTAGCAATCCATAGCCGCGCCGATCGCGCCCCATGCAATCCCATATCTCGCAGAGTCAAGGCACATCAAAGGCGCGCCAAGACCATTTTTGCCAGGCAAAAGGTTTTCCTTGGGAACTTTTACATTGTCGAACACGAGCTCGCCGGTTGCGCTTGCTCTCAGCGACCATTTCCCATGTGTCTCAGGGGTCGAGAATCCTTCCATTCCTCGTTCTACGATCAAGCCATGAATTCTTCCCTGCTCATTCTTCGCCCAAACCACGGCAACATCTGCACGTGGAGAATTGGAGATCCACATTTTCGCACCATTGAGCAAATAATGGTCACCCATGTCCCTGAAGTTGGTGACCATACCGCTGGGATTCGATCCGTGATCAGGTTCGGTCAGGCCAAAACATCCAAGCCACTCTCCAGACGCCAGCCTGGGAAGATATTTCTTCTTCTGCGCTTCACTGCCGAACTTATAAATAGGGTACATAACCAGTGAGCCCTGAACAGACGCTGTCGAGCGCATGCCCGAATCGCCCCTTTCGATCTCCTGCATGATGATACCATAGGAAATGTAGTCAAGACCACCGCCACCATACTCAGTAGAAACCGTTGGTCCAAAAGCGCCGATTTCGCCAAATTTTTTTACGATCTCGTACGGAAAGTGCGCACGTTGTGCCCAATCTTCGATATATGGGCTGATCTCCTTTTTTACGAAATCGCGAATCGAACTGCGGATCAATTTGTGTTCCTCAGTCAGAAGATCATCGATGGCATAAAAGTCAGGCTGCTCGTACATGTCCTGTTTCAACGATTTCCTGGCCTTGGTTTCTGCAGTTGCGGTGGTAGCTGGCATAGTATTTAGATTATTCCTTTAACTTCGGGGCAAAGTTAAACAAGTAATAACATTTATTTCAAACGTTTTCATGGCCGAAAATTCAGTCGATAAGCAGCTATACGAACAACTTAAAAAACTGCAGGCAAAATATGATTATATGGGCCAGGATCTGGCCTCATACCTCGACGGATTACTGTATTCAGACTATCTTACCTATTGGGATTACATCCACCTCGATACTTTATTAAGTCTCCAGAATCCGAAAACAAGTTTTCCCGACGAGAAGGTTTTTATCATTTATCACCAGATAACAGAATTATATTTCAAGTTGGTGCTTACCGAGATAGAACAAATTTCGACAAAACAGGATATTGACGATAAATTCTTTCTTGCGCGTATTGAACGTATCGTTCGTTACTTCCAGAATCTGGAAAATTCTTTCGAGATCATGGTGACGGGAATGGAAAAAGAACAATTCCTCAAGTTTCGTATGGCATTGCTCCCGGCGAGCGGGTTCCAGTCTGCACAATATCGTTTCATCGAGATCGGATCCACCGACCTGATCAACATTGTAGCGGAGCAGCACCGCGACAGGCTTCGCAACTCGGATACCCGCGAGCAAGTGGAACATCTTTATTGGAAAAGCGGAGCGACAGACCTGGCAACCGGTAAGAAGACATTGACATTGATCCAGTTTGAGAATAAGTATATGCAGGAGTTCCAGGAGGCTGCCATCAAATACAAGGAGAGAAACCTGCATCAGATCTTCGTACGAAACTTTGAAAACTCGCCAATTCGTGATCGGATCGTCGAGAAACTTCGTGAGTACGACACCTACGTGAACGTTTACTGGCCACTTGCCCACCTGAAATCCGCGGGAATGTATCTGAAGAAGGACCCTGAAGATATCAAGGCAACAGGTGGCACCAACTGGCAAAAGTATTTACCGCCCCGTTTCCAGCGTCGTATGTTTTTCCCGGAGCTCTGGACCGAAAAGGAAAAGCAGGAATGGGGCAGTGCCGCCGTAAGACGTAACATTGGCGTCCAGATCGCTGGATAACTTACATCGTAGGCGCTTTCAACAATAATTTGGTAACTTTGTTTTACTTGTAACTATCTGCAGGTGAAGCAATTTCTGATCATGGCGTTTTGTGTTTCCACGGCTTTGCAGCTTTGTGGCCAGAGTTTCACACGCCAAACTTATCACGATAAGGACAAGAAGCATCTTAAAGAGGTCTATTCGGTCCGCGATACCGTTCGCAACATTCTTCATGGCCGGTACATTTCCTATTACCTCAATGGCAACGTAGAATCCAAGGGGCAATTCACCAACAACGAAACGACAGGTGTGTGGGAATTCTTTTTCGAGACAGGCAACCTTAAAATGCGCGGCATCCTTCGCCAGAATGCCAACTTCGGTATGTGGGAGTATTTTTATGAAAGCGGTCAGAAGAGCATGGAAGGGTACATCAATGGAAAGTTTCGGGAAGGTGAATGGAAAAGTTTTTATGAAAATGGCCAGATCAAGGAGATCGGCGAATACAAGAACAACAAACGGACGGGCTGGTGGAAAACATTTTTTGAAGATGGCGCGCCAAAAGGAGACATTGACTACACTGAAGATCACGGGACATACACGGAATATTACCATTCAGGAAAGGTCGCGGCAGAGGGACCGAAGGTTGGGCAAAAGAACGTAGGGCATTGGCGCTTCTTCGCCGAAGACGGATCGATCAGCTCGGAAGGCGATTATTTTGTCGGCAGGAAACACGGGCTGTGGACTTACTACTATCCCTCGGGAAAAACTGCATCACAGGGCCGGTATGAAAATGATGCGCCAGTTGGTAAATGGAATTATTTCTATGACAACGGAGCGATGTCTGCCACCGGCGAGTACACCGAAGGCCAGAAAAGTGGTTACTGGAAGTCTATGAATAAAGATGGCTCGGTAAAGAACGAAGTGAGCTATCAAAAGGGAACGGGTGAATACCGCGAGTATTATCCTGGCGGTCAATTGCGCTGCAAGGGAAAGCTGCTGAACGAAAAGAAGGAGGGAAGCTGGGAGTTCTTTTATGAGGACGGAAAACGCGAAGGTGAGTGCGAGTTCAAGAATAACAAGGGCACATACTTTGGCTACTACCCGAATGGCAACCTTCAGACAAAGGGAACGCTGGATGGCGATACGAAGATAGGTACGTGGGAGATCTATGAGAACGACGGAAAGCTGTCGGGATACTACCGGCCTTTTTACGACGACAAGAAGATCGGAAAGGAGATCCTCGGTCTGACGGAGCAAAGCACGATCGAGATCAAAAGTCACTCCAAGAGGAAAAACATGACCTATTTCGACGCGAGGTTCAACGAGTTTCGTGGTGTGATCCTGGCAACCAATCCGATCATGACACTGGCAGGCAGATTACCGGTGAGCGTAGAGTTCTATTTTCAGGAGAGGTTAGGCCACGAGTTCGAGTTCGTCGGCATTCGGAATCCTTTTTATCAGGCCGACATCAATATTCCCGCTGGCGAGACCTACGAGCGTGGCTACTCGATCACCGTCAAGCAAAAATTTTATAACAACGTCCGCTCAGACCTCTGGTACTTTGGTCATGAGCTGAGATTTACCAACAATGCCCATTTTGTGAACCAACCTATCGGCTCGGGTAGCGTGGACATCTACACGTTCAGCGCTGCAGAGCAGCGGATAGAATACGGTCCTCTCGTCGGCTATCGGATAATGAAGCAAAACAATGGAGAAGGCTTTACAGTGGACGCTTTTTTCTCCGCCAATATAGGGTACCGGGCATTCGACGTTGACGAAAATTCAAAACGATATTTTGAAACGATAAATCAATCCAGACTGTCCACGCAGTTAAATTTTGGATTTAACTTTGGACGGGTGTTCTCATTCAGATAACATCATTTGGTTGTCATAAAGGATAAATACCTTTCGACTCATGAAAATAGTTGACCTGACATTGTCGCCGGAAGAAGCCTTTGACGAAAAGGTGTTTCCCGAAGTTCTCTACCAAAAGCTCGGACTACCTGCTGACGGCTCCGTAATAATCAACCCGGTAAAACGATCCATCGATGCCCGCGCAAAAAACGTCGTGGTGCGGCTTCAGTGTGAAGTGCTGGATCGTGACGAGATCGGTCGAAGCTTGCAGACACGCGATTATCCGAACGTATCGGGGGCTGAACGTGTGATCATTGTTGGTAGCGGACCCGCCGGATTATTTGCAGCGCTTCGGCTTATCGAGCTCGGCTATAAGCCTATTGTCATCGAAAGAGGCAGAGACGTGCAGTCGCGCAGGAGAGATCTGGCGGCGATAAACAAAGATCATATCGTCAACCCTGATTCCAATTACTGTTTCGGAGAAGGCGGGGCTGGCACGTATTCCGATGGTAAACTATACACACGTTCGAAGAAACGCGGTGACATCAACCGCATCCTCGAGATCATGGTAGCCCATGGCGCGAAAGATGACATCCTCTACGATGCCCACCCGCATATCGGAACCAACAAGCTTCCAAAGCTTGTGGCTGAGCTTCGCGAAAGTATTCTGTCGGCGGGGGGTGAAGTTCTCTTCAATAGCAGAGTGACCGATATCATTGTTAAAAATGACGTCGTGTCCTCAGTCTTATTGCAAAATGGCGACAATATTGAAGGATCTGCCGTGATCCTGGCGACAGGACATTCGGCCCGTGATATTTTTCATTTGCTGAATGATAAAAAGATCCTGATCGAGCCGAAGGCGTTTGCGCTCGGTGTTCGTGTAGAGCATTCCCAAAATCTTATCGATCGTATCCAATATCATTGCCCGATCGATCGGGGTCCATATTTACCGGCATCGTCATATGCTCTCGTTCATCAGGCAAAGATCAATGGAAAAGATCGCGGCGTCTTTTCATTCTGCATGTGTCCGGGAGGTTTTATCGTTCCGGCGGCGACTGCGCAGGGAGAGGTGGTCGTGAACGGGATGAGCCCCTCGCGAAGAGATTCGAAATTTGCGAACTCAGGAATAGTCGTCGCCATTAATCCGGAAGATTTCCAGAGCTACCATGCGTATGGCGCACTCGCGGCAATGCAATTCCAGGCCGACATAGAAAAAAAAGCATGTGTTGTAGCAGGCGGCACCCAGATCGCCCCGGCCCAACGGCTTCAGGATTTTGTAAACAACAAGATGTCATCTTCCCTTCCCGAGACGTCCTATCAACCGGGGCTGGCTTCGGTTGATATGCGTGCGGTGCTTCCTGCGTTCGTCATCAGCGCGCTTCAACAAGGTTTCAGGGAATTCGGTAAAAAGATGAAAGGTTATTTAACGAACGATGCACAGATCATCGGAGTAGAGAGCCGCACATCGTCACCTGTGCGGATACCAAGAGACAAAGACACCTTGCAACATCCGCAGATCAAAAATCTTATCCCATGTGGAGAAGGTGCAGGCTACGCAGGGGGAATCGTTTCGGCAGCAATGGACGGAGAACGTTGTGCAGAGGCTGTGGTGCAATTGTTAAAGCGTCACTAAAACCGTGACCAAAGACCCCACAGGCAGCACCAAAGAATGCACCCTGTGGGACCTGAAATATTAAAATTTGAAATCTTGAAACCTGAATTCCTTAAGGCTTCAACCACGATTGACGCAACGAGAGTTGCTCAGGAGTGGCAGTCGGAGAGGGTTCCATATTGTGACGACGCGTTTGCTGTATTTTCGTCACAGGTGCACTTAGCTCTACAACTTTATTTTCACCATTGTCATTCTTGCGGACGACAGTATACGACAACGTCTTCGAATCCGGTAATTTTATATTCTTGTCCTGGATGAACGGTCCGAACTCAGGGCCAAGATCCGGAATAGAATCGCCATTGATCTTGATGAGGATATCTCCATCCTTGAATCCGAGGGCCTTGCCCATGGCGTTCATGCCTTTTGTTGTGGAGATCTGAAGCTTCGGTTTGCCTTCGTATTGCGTGACCGTGACGTTCTCATTGCCAAGGCCCAGGCTATAGTCTTCAAACGGTTCTTCTTCGACATACCGTATACCTACGTCGTTGAGCACTTCGGCCAGCGGCAATTTTTCAGTGCCTTTTACGTAGCGGTTGAAGAACTCTCCGATTTCGGGATAAGTCATTTTTGTGATCACGTCGAAAAGCTCGTCGTCGTTGAACGCTTTGTTCTTTCCATATTTCTGCGACAGGTCCAGCATCAGGTTACGAAGGCTATATTTTCCCTTGGAAAGCTTTCTGAGCTTGATGTCGAGGCATAGGCCAATGAGCGCACCCTTCTGGTAAACGTTGTAGTATTGATCGTGATATTTATCAAGGGTCTCCTTGCTGATCTGGGTAAATGGCACGTCGTTGAGGAACTGATCGGAAGTCAGCATCTTTTCCTGCAGGGTGCCGATGTATTGCTCGGGAGATATCAGGCCATATTGGACCTGAACGTGTCCCGCGAAGTACTCCGTTACCCCTTCATACATCCACAAATGCTGCGACATCTTCGGAGAATTGAAATCAAAATTGTCAATCTCCTGGGAGTGTACCGTCAGCGGTGTTACGATGTGAAAAAATTCGTGCGCAGCAAAGTCTCTCAGCTGCTGATTCGTTTCCTCTATAGTCATCTCAGGCATGTAGTACATGGATGAGTAGGAGTGTTCGAGTGCACCGTAGCTAAGCAATGGCTTGTCCGTGAAATAGAATATGAAAGCGTATTTGTCGACGGGTAGTTTCCCTCCCAGATAGTTGGTCTGCGCCTGCAAAACTTCGCGGATGCTAGCGGCGATCTGTTTTGCCGTGATCTTGTTGTTGGGGGAATAGGAACCGATCAACACCTCGGCATTTGCTACCTTGATGATCGCGGTGTCGGGCTTGCTATACATCAGTGGTGAATCTATCAGCTGATCGTAGTCGGCGGTCTTGTAGATGTCTACAACTTTATTCTGGATGTCAGGCGATTTTTCAAGCTTGATCACTGAGGGAGGTGCGCCGGTTTGTGTTGCAATCAGTCCTGTGGACCCATAAAGATCCTTTGTGCGGATCACATTGAATTGGAACGGAACTTCTTTCTGACCTTCGAAGTATCCAAAAAAACCGCTGGTGTTGATCACAAAATTTTTATTCTCCTCGATGTTAGTGCCGGCAGGCCAGAAGATCTCAGGCCCTGTCACGGATGTGTCCCAGCTGTCATCCACCCAATAGCTGATCCTGGCCAGCTTCTTTGCATCCTTGATCTTCCACGAATTATCATCGATCTTCTCAACGGTGAGCTTGTTGCCCTTTTTGTCAACGGCCGTAATGTCCGCCACATATCGCCCATAGTCTGCGATTGCGTATGTTCCGGGAACGATTTTAGGAAGGTAAAAGGTGATTTCGCCCGAGGTTATTGCAGGCGGCGTTAATTCCACATAAACCCTGTCATTGACAACTTTGGTGAGGTCGACGGTATATTGATAGGCATTTTCTTTTCTGGACTGGCCTGAAGTTGTCAGGGTTAGAGTGAGTAACGCGACAAGCAGAAATAACGGTGAACGCATATGTGTTTTTGAATTTGGAACGAAGATAGATTTATTTTGTTTTTTAACTAACATTCATTTTTTAATCGGAAGAAAAAACGTTTAACGTGAAGAAGACAGTTATTATCGGGGCGACTACAGACCGCTCCAGGTACGCCTGGCTGGCGGCGAGCATGCTCACAAGCTACAACCACGAGATCGTCCCGATCGGAATAAAAAAGGGTGATCTTTTCGGCACACAGATTCTCAACATCTACGACAAGCCCGCGATAACGGATGTTGACACGATCACCCTCTATATCGGACCCCAACGCCAACCGGAATGGTATGAATATCTGCTTGGCCTGAAGCCGAAGCGTATCATCTTTAACCCGGGGACCGAAAATGATGAATTCGAACAAATGGCAGAACAACGGGGTATCGAAGTGGTAGAAGGTTGTACACTTGTCATGTTAAGAAGTTATCAATACTAACCATTGGGATTAAGCGGCGGCGGCGTATCTTTAAGTACACCCCACTAAATGATACCCTATGCTTACCGATGAAAAATTAATTCCTCTCGAAAAATTTCTTGTAAAGCCCTCGACAAAGATCAGTCTCAGGGATTTCGACACTGACTACACCGGTGAGGAGCTCAGCAAAAAAGACGCGGAAGAACTTCTCGAGAATGGCCGTAAACATCTTGCCGAACTGCAGGATTGCCTTTATGCCCACAATCAATACGGTATTTTGATCATCTTCCAGGCCATGGATGCTGCCGGGAAGGATGGCGCAGTCAAGCATGTGATGTCTGGCTTTAATCCGTTGGGTGTAAAAGTTTACAGCTACAAGGCGCCGACTGCCGAGGAGATCGATCACGACTATTTCTGGAGGCACTACAAGGCATTGCCAGGCAGGGGTGAGATCGCCATTCATAACCGTTCCTATTATGAAAACGTCCTTGTTACACGGGTTCATCCAGAATATATTCTGCACGAGCGCATCCCGGGTATCGATTCGCTTGATAAGATCGACGACAGGTTCTGGAAGGAAAGATTCGATCAGATCAACACCATGGAATCGAACCTCTATAAAAATGGGATGATCATTCTGAAGTTCTTTCTGAATGTTTCGAAAAAGGAGCAGAAGAAACGATTCCTCGAACGGATCGATGACCCCTCCAAGAACTGGAAGTTCTCACTGAGCGATCTAAAAGAACGCGCTTACTGGGATCAATATCAGAATGCATATGAGGAAGCGTTATCGGCGACATCAAAAGCTCATGCCCCGTGGTTCGTTGTCCCTGCGGATGACAAATGGTTCGCGCGGCTTGTTATTGCATCCGTGATCTACCGGCAGTTGCTCAAGCTAGACCTTAGTTATCCGACTGTTTCGGACAAACAAAAGAAGGAGCTGGAAGAAGCGAAAAAGATACTTCAGTCAGAGGCAAAATAAGTTGCAGATACAGACGGATTTTTGACGCGAAAAATCAACTATAACTTTAGTTTCAAGGTTGAATTCCGGCCGTTTTTCCGGCGGTTTTTTTAGTTGAAAATACTTTAGATTTTTCCTCTGAAAGGTGGTGCGAAGGAGGCAAAAAGGCGTATTTTTGACGGTTTTAAACTGCAAAAATGAGTGAAG
>CBHTUB010000162.1:0-11537 GCA_966095595.1 uncultured Chryseosolibacter sp.
AAAGAGATAGCCGACGCTAAAACGATCAGCAAGACGACATCGCGTTCCGATGAGGGTGTCTGGCTCTCCGTTTCGAAGAGCGAAACGCTGCTGGAAGGAGGCAATAAAGTTCTCGAGACAAAGACCGTACGTGGTGAAGATGCAACACCGGAAATCAGGCGGGAAGTTATTCTCAGCGGGGAGAACTTCATCATGATGATCGTATTGGTGTTTGTGCAGGTGGTCCTTGTTACAATGGTCTACGGACCGATCGCGGCGTTCCTTGTAGAGCTGTTCCCAACGCGTATCAGATACACTTCCATGTCGCTTCCCTATCACATCGGTAATGGAATTTTCGGAGGGTTGACGCCATTTATTGCGACGTATCTTTACGAGGGAAGCAAATCCGACGCTCAGCCTGACGGCGATCCGTTTGCAGGGTTGTGGTATCCGATCATTGTTGCGGGAGTGTGTTTCATTGTAGGAATGTTGTTTCTTCAAAACAAGAAAAAGGTAGAAGTAGTGGATTGATCGATGGCGAAGAAGAATACCCAATGGGCCCAGGTAGGCAAAAGGAACCTCGAGATCTCCAACCTCGAAAAAGTTCTTTTTCCGGAGGACGGGATCGTAAAAGCCGAGGTCATCGAGTATTATTTAAAGATCGCTCCAACAATCCTCAATCATATCAAGGGAAGGGCGCTTACCCTGATCCGTGTCCCGGATGGTATTCATGGTGAAAGTTTTTATCAGAAGAACAGGCCCGAGTGGGCGCCGGACTGGATCGAGTTCGAAAAGCTCGGATCGGTAGAAAAAGACTATATCGTTGCTACCGAGCCTGCGCTCCTGGTCTGGATAGCGAACCTCGCCGGACTTGAATTGCATCAGCTCCACAGCAGAAAGCCCCATTTCGATAAGCCGGACTATATGGTTTTCGACCTGGATCCTCCTGAAGGTTATGATTTCAAGAAAATCGTTTCGCTCGCATTTCGCCTCAGGGAACATATCGAGACATACGGATATACGACGTTTGTTAAAACCACCGGAGGAAAGGGCGTGCACATTTGTTGTCCGATAGAACAGCAGCAGGATTTTTCGACCGTGTTCGATGCAGCCCAGCTCATCGCCCAACCGTTTGTGGAGCGCAATCCGTCCGAGACGACGTTGCACATCAAGAAAGAGTCGAGAAAAGGCCGGGTACTGGTGGATATTTATCGCATCCGTTCGGGACAAAGCATTGTGTCGCCGTATAGTCTTCGTGGCCGGATCGGGGCGCCGGTGTCCATGCCGTTGCCATGGGACGAGCTGGCAGATGTTTCTGATCCGAAGGTTTTCAATATCCATACTGCCGTAGACAAGGTTCTGAATGATGGCGATGCCTGGGACGGCATGGGTGCATTTGCCGTGGAGCTTCATACCCACCGGAAGACTAAAGTGTCGGTCGCGAAGAAGTTGCCTGCGAACAAGAAGCACAAGTCTCCCGAACAGCTCGAGACCTACAAGGAAAAACGTGATTTCGAAAAAACACCGGAACCGGCCCCGAGGATCGTCACGGGAAGTAACAATAACTTCGTGATCCATCGCCACCATGCCTCGCACCTGCACTACGATCTTCGTCTCGAAAAGGACGGTGTGTTGAAATCGTGGGCTGTACCAAAGGGAATGCCTCCGAGGCCAGGCATCAAGCGACTCGCCGTGCAAACCGAAGACCATCCGATGGAGTACCTGACGTTCCATGGTCAGATCCCGAAAGGAGAGTATGGAGGAGGCAGTATGTGGATCTATGCGCTGGGTAAATATCAGATCACCAAAGACAAGAAGGACGGCTTCTACTTCAGGCTGAACAGCAAGGAACTGTCCGGAGAATACCGTATTCATAAAACAAAGGAAAAGGAATATCTGCTCGAACGCGTGGATGATCCCCAGATCGATTTTGTGAACCAGTTTGTAGAGCCCATGCTTTCTGAATCACGTTCCGACACACCAAAGGCTGAGGGCTACGTTTACGAAGTAAAATGGGATGGTATTCGTGCCCTCATCAGCTACGAAGATGGCAAGGTCCGGATCAGAACACGCAATCAGCATGACGTCACGGATCAGTTCCCGGAGCTGCTTGACGGCGAAAAAGCATTCAGGGCGACCAACGCCGTGTTCGATGCGGAGATCGTCAGTCTCGATGGCGACGGGAAACCTGTTTTCAAAAAGGTGATCAACAGGCTGCAGGCGTCAGGCGTCACAAACATCCAGAAGGCTTCCAAGGCGAATCCATGCTATTGCTACATTTTCGATTGTCTTTACCTCGATGGCCGGGCTATTATCAATGAACCGTTGAGCAAGCGCAAGGAATGGTTGATCGATACCGTTCGCGCGGAAACGCCGTATCGGGTGAGTGAATATGTAGAGGATGGCGAGTCGTTGCTCGAAGCTGCGCGGGTACATGGTCTCGAGGGCATCATGGCGAAGAAGGTGGATAGCAAATATCTTCCGGGCAAGCGTTCTGACTGCTGGTACAAGATCAAGATCCGCGATGCAAGCGAAGTGTTTATCGTAGGATACACAAAAGGGAAGGGGGAACGCGGAAATACGTTCGGTGCCCTTCAGATTGCCGAGCGTGTAGACAATGAGTGGCAATATCGCGGAAAAGTAGGAACCGGCTTCGACGACGCGATGATGAAAGACATTTTGAGCACATTGAAGAAAGTCGACACGCTGAAAAAGCCACCCATCAAGGGGAATCTGATCGATGAGAAGATCACCGTGTGGCTGGAGCCAAAGGTCATCGCCGAAGTAAGCTATTCGCGGATTACGCCGGACAAAATGTTCCGCGAACCGGTATTCATGAAGCTGAGGATAGATCTGAGCGAAGTTTAGGCTATTTCGGCGCTTCGCAGATCTTCGCCCTTACTTTTCCATCCACTTTCATTCCGAAATTTTCCGCGTGTTTCAGATCCACGCAGGCTTCGTTGAATTCCTTCAGTCGTGCTTTTGCCATCGCCCGGTTGTAGAATGCGGCCGCATAATCGGGATAGTAGATGAGCGCTACATTGTAGTCTTCGATAGCATCTGTAAAACGATTCATTTTCAGAAGGAGGTTGCCGCGGTTCAGCCAGGCTTTGGCATTGTCTTCGTCGAGATCTATCGCTTTGGTGTAGTCGGAAAATGCCCCTTCCAGATCATTCAGTTTTTCTTTTGCCAGTGCGCGACCGATCCATATTTCGACGTTATCCCTATCATATTGCAGCGCTCGCGTGTAGTCTGCTGCCGCACCTTTGTAATCGCCATTGGCATACCGGTCTTGCGCCCTTTCGAGGTAGGGGTAGATCATGGTGGAATCCAGTGCGATGGTATTGGAGAGGCGTTGCTCTGACGTGAGCTTCTGCGACGTCTTTGCCTGCCACGCTTCCATGTTGTGTCGCGCCAGGGTATGATCGGGTTGGATCGATAATGCCATATCATAATCGGCGAGTGCCGTTGAATCATTCAACTTCTCTTTTGCCAGTCCACGGTTCACATAAAAATCCGGTTCCCTTTTGCTCATCTGAATTGCCGAATCAAAGTATGCGATGGCGAGCCTCGGATTATTCGATTTGTACTCGATCAGGCCCATGTAATTATATACGTAGGGATTGTGACCATTGTCGGCTGTACTGATGATCGGCTTTTTATCGTCGACACTCATCTGTGGCTTGAACAGGAGTGCGTTGGTTTGCGACGGTGGAGCCTGCAGAAGGTGGCGAAAGTCCTCCCTGGCCTGATCGTAAAACCCGATCCTATACCGGAGCACGCCGCGGTTCAGCAAAACCTCGCGATTGTCGGGATAACGATCAAGGTAGATGCTGTAATCGGTCAATGCGCCATCGAAATCGCGAAGCTGCTCCCGAATGGTGGCCCGTAACGGATAAGCTTCCATGTAGCCCGCATTTAATTTCAGGCATTCGTTCAACAATTCGAGAGCGCTGGTGGTCTGACCGGAATTATAGACAGCTTCGGCATCCTCAAATAGCTGATAGGGCTTTTTCGGCTTGTCCTGCGAAAAGCCGGTCGACAGTAGGGCGACCAGGAGAAGCAATGTCAGTGAATACCGATTCATACAACCTTTGCTTTCATAAAGGAAATTTATGGAAGAAACATTCACTTTTCTAAACCCTTTGTTACCAAAAGCTGTTAAAGCTGGTATGGAAACCTCAACGAAAAAATCCAATAAGAGATCTTCGGTCGTTGCTCCCGAGACCCGTATTCTTCTCGCATATATGGACCACATGCTATTGAACGGAAAGCGGCCGGCATCGGTCTTTAAATTCTGCCTTGATCTGGGGATCAGGGAAGAGGACTTTTATTCGCACTACGGCTCGTTCGATTCGGTGGAACGTCAGTTATGGAAGAGCTTTATCGACAAAACGCTCCTCCGGTTGAATGCAGATGAATCATTCCTTTCATTTTCGGCACGGGAGAAGGTGTTGGCTTTTTATTACACCTTTTTTGAAGAGCTGAAGTCCGTCAGAAGCTACGTGTTGCTGCAGCTCGAGAATTACAAAGGGCTGGAATTCACGCCATCTTTCCTCACGGATTTCCGGAAGAGCTTTGAGACATTTGTGGAAACGATCCTGAATTCCGGTAGGGAGAACGGCGAGGTTGCCAAACGTCCGTACCTCGACGATCGCTATCCCCAGATCTTGTGGATGCACTTTGGATTTTTGTTGAATTTCTGGAAGGGTGATGATAGCCAGGCTTTCGAAAATACGGATGCAGCAATAGAAAAGTCCGTGAATCTCGCATTTGACCTCATTGGCAGGGGAGCGGTGGATTCAGTGATCGATTTTGCAAAATTCCTCTATCAGACAAAAGTTAAATAAGCTGTAGCACGACGGATGAAAGAATTCGAGAAGATCCCAGTGTCCAGGGTTCAGCGGGCCGGCAAGTTTATTGCGACCGGCGCAAAGATCGGCACGAACTACCTGAAGCACTATGGAAAGAAATTGGTCAATCCCGACCTTACGAAAGACGAGCTTCATGCGGAAAACGCCAGCGACATCTATGAGTCACTGAGCGAGCTCAAGGGAAGCGCCCTGAAGGTTGCGCAGATGTTGAGCATGGACAAAAGTCTTTTGCCACAGGCTTATCAGAAGAAGTTTGCCATGGCGCAATACAGTGCTCCTCCGTTGTCGTATCCACTCGTCGTAAAGACTTTTCAGAAATATTTCGGCAAAGGTCCCGAGCAGATCTTCGATTCCTTCACGCACAAGGCAGTCAACGCCGCATCGATGGGGCAGGTACATCAGGCAACGCTGAAGGGCCGGAAACTCGCCGTAAAGATCCAATATCCGGGAGTAGCGGACAGTGTCAAGTCAGACCTGGCGATGGTAAAACCGATAGCGCTCTCCATGTTCAAGCTCAACCCGGTCGAGTATGACGAATTCATTCAGGAAGTAGAAATGCGAATGATGGAAGAAACGGATTATATCCTCGAACTCCAGCGCTCGATCGATCTGTCACATAAAACGAATCATCTTCAAAACGTTGTTTTTCCGAAATACTATCCCGAGTTCTCGAGCTCGAAGATCCTCGTCATGGACTGGATCGAGGGGAAACCTCTTGGGGAGATGTTAAAGCAATCACTGCCCGGCGATGTTCGTCAAAAGCTTGCTCAGGCGATGTGGGACTTTTATCATTTTCAAATGCATAAGATCAGGGCCGTGCATGCGGACCCACATCCCGGTAACTTTATCGTGACGCCCGACCATAAGCTGGGGATCATCGACTTCGGTTGTGTGAAGGTGATGCCCGACGATTTTTATAACACTTACTTCAAGCTGCAGGATCCTGATATCCTGACGAACAAGAAAAAGAGGGAAGAGGTATTCCATAAGCTACGGTTCGTCTATCCGGAGGACAATGCGAAGGACAAGGCATTCTTTACGGAATTATTCAGTGGTTTGGTCGAGCTTCTTGTAAAGCCCTTTAGAACAAAAGAATTTGATTTTGCAGACGAAGCCTATTTCAAAAAGCTCTGGTCATTTGGCGAGGAGCTCACAAATATGAAGGAGCTGCGCGAATCCAAAAGACCTCGTGGTGTGCGTGACGCCGTGTACATCAACAGGACTTATTTCGGATTGTATACCATCATGCACGATCTGAAAGCGAAAGTTGTAACACGGCCTGAGCTTTAAATGAAAGAGCCGGTCTAACGTTTGACTGTAGTCTTGGTTCATTACAATGAAAACATTCAAGAGTACTGCAATCACCTAACAGAGGAGGCCTGTCTTTTCTAAACTTTCTCTGTATTACTTCAGCGTTTATCGTTCGGTAGTATTATTTTCCGGGATGAGTAAATCTCTGGCCATACCCGACGAAGCTGTTATCAGCAAGATTTACCTGATTCGAAATCATAAGGTGATGTTGGATATCGATCTGGCAGAACTTTATCAGGTTGAAACGAAGCGGCTCAATGAACAGGTAAAGCGAAACGCGGACAGGTTTCCTGACGACTTTATGTTTCAATTGACCGGAGAGGAGTGGGGGAATTTGAAGTCGCAATTTGCGACTTCAAGTTGGGGTGGTCGCAGGAAGCTGCCGTATGCTTTTACAGAACATGGGGTATTGATGTTATCGAGTGTGCTAAACAGTGAACGGGCGATCCAGGTAAACATCCAGATCATGAGGATATACACGAAGTTCAAGTCGATGTTGATCGATCATAAGGAAATACTGTTGAAATTGGAAAAGTTAGAAAGGAAAGTGAGCAAGCATGATGAAAACTTTAAGGTCGTTTTTACCTATCTGAAAGAGTTGTTGAATCCGAAATCGGAACCTATGCGAAAGATCGGATTCAAGCGCAAAGAGGAAGATTAAGGAGATGTTGAGCCGCAGATGAAGAAAATCGGATATCGGCTTTTAAAGTTTAAATTCGATAGTTAGCGGCGCCACGTTAATCCTACAGCCAGGATTTGAAATCTGAAATCTTGAGATCTGAAATTTTCAGCCCCCGTACGCCTGATCGGTTCATCCCACCAGCAGGTATTTGTAGTATGCAAAAAATTCTCTTGCAATTGAATAGAGATCCCTCCATTCAAAATAATCCGCGTGTGCTCCATAAACTACAGCATAGCCTTTATTTCTGAATGCGAGCTTCGCTCTGGAGATGTGATGATATTGACTGATTACAATGACCGATCCGAAATTTAAATTCATTTTTCTCACATTTTCCGCCGTTGCTTCGGTGGTGTTTCCGAGATTGTCGACGATGATCTTTTCGGCGGGTATTCCCTTGTCAACGAGATACTCCTGCATCTTCGTGCCTTCGTAATGTCCCTCCTTGCCGAGCCCTCCGCTCACGACGATCAATCCGATCAATTGACGATGGTATAGGTCGATCCCCTTGTCACATCGTTTCAGAAGACGCTCTGACAGACTGCCGTCGGGGTTAACCTTATTACCGAAGATCACTCCGACATCGCTGCGCAGATTGTCATCATTCAACCCATCGATGATGATTACCGTTGTGTGGATAAGAAACCAAACGATAAAAGAAGCGATTATAAGTTTGAGTGATCTTTTCATGTTGGCATCACCATTTGTTAAATGGATATTTCGATAGGTTGGAATTATAATATTTTTCAACGCCGGTGACCTCTTCTGTTATCCATTCCGGTGTTTCGAAGGTTTCATCTTCCGTCTTGAGCTCGATCTCGGCAATGGTCAGTCCTTCGTTTTTGCCTAAGAACTCGTCTACCTCCCAGGTCTTTCCGGCGAAAGGGACAACGTATCTGAATTTGGTAACGTCAGACGAGCAGAATTCGTCCAGTAGCTCAGCGGCATCCTGCCTCGGGATGGCGTACTCATACTCTAACCTTGTGGCGCCGGTTGACTTTCCCTTGATGGTGATGTAGCCATTTTCGTCTGTTACCCGCACACGAATTGTCTTGTCGGGATCGGTGAGAATGTACCCCTGGCGATAAAAGTGCCTGGTGCCTTTTTCTGAAGCATTCCACCGCGCAATATCGACGAGGAATTTCCTTTCTATTTCTAAAGCCATAGTTTTTTATTCGAATACTGACCCAGGAATAATCGTCTGAGATAGAATCTGAAATTTTGAGATCCGAGATCTTGAAATTGACCTCAGTCCTCGATCGCCTCGATGCCTTGTTCCTTAAGCTTTTCGAGATGTTTCTTCATTGCATCAAGCTGCTCAGGGGCGTGTCCCTGCCAGTCTTTGACCTCACCGACGACGCGCAAGGCATGTGGGGATCGGTAGGACTTGGTTGGATTTCCAGGAAATTTTTTATCCGTCAGGTTCGGATCATCCTCAAACGGTCCGGTAGGCTCTACGATGTAAATTCTACCACGTCCTTCCCCGGCTGCCAGTTCGGCGCCCCAGGTTGCGGCATCGAGCGTGGCAGTCAGATAGATGTACTTCGCCTTCTTCCTCTGGCCGTAATTGGAATTGAAACCTGGTTCTATCAGGTCACCGGCTTTCAGATCGGCCTTTGTGCCGTGATAGTATGTTTCTGGATTGTTGTTGAATGGTTCCGTTGGTTGGTTCATGAGTTTTTTGGAAGAGGTATAACTTGAACTTTCATTCTATGCACAACGCAAGGCATAAGGGACGAAACTACAAAGTAACTAAAATCCTGGCAATCGAATTTTGTACGATTTAACGGTTGCTCAGGATCTTTCGCACTTCAGGGTTTATTGCTGTCGGATCCAATTTATCAGTGATCTTTAAATATTTTCGTGCGCTATCCTTTTGCACAAAATAGGAATACGCTGCCGTCAGTTGAGCATATGTTCTCGCACTTGGTTCCAATGCGACAGCGGTCTTTAAGTGTCCGATCGACTGATTTAATAGGCTTGCGTCTTTTGTCTCAAAGAATAACTGTCCGTAACTCGTCGCTGCGCTTTCCCATACCCGGGGATTGTTTGGATTCATTTTTAATGATTTCCGGAAGTAAGTTAAGGACTCCTGGAATTTTTTGTCACGTAGTCCCACGATGTTGCCAAAGCCCCAGTAAACGTCGGCGTTAAGACTGTCCAGTAACCAGGCCTGGTTGAATCTCATCATGGCCGTGTCAAGTTCGTTCTCATAGAAATACCCCCAACCGCGGTCGATGTAAAACTTAGCTGCTTCTCGCCTGTCCTTAAATTGCTTATCGCATTGCTGAAGAAATTCCTTGTCGTAGGCCAACTGCTTGGTGCATTTTGCACGTGGCCGTACATGGGCAACTTATTTATTCCTCCGGGGCATTCGGGCTGGCTGCAACCATAACAAATAAACAAGCCAATAAATACGAATGCCTTAGTCATAGTAGACTTTGGATTAAAGTAAATGGATGTTCTCATATAAGCATGGTGACACAATTGAATTTCAGGTAGACTGGAGGTGTGCATTTTGTTTGTGTTCTACGCCGTAACGTGTAGTCTTGTACCGATCTTGTCTTTTAAATGTGTTTTGAATTCCTTGAGTTTTTTGTCCCTTACTATCTCCCTGAGTGGAAACATGTCCTTGTCACCGTTAGCACAAACTATTTTTAAGACTAGTCCGGTTTGCAGGGCGTTGTAGACAAAATATCCTCCCACAACCGGAATCAGCAAAAAGAAAACCATTCTTGCATGCCGGGGTGCTATATTTCCTTCAATCAAAATTTTCAATGCCCCGACTGATAAGTAAACGCCAAGTGCTAAAAGCGCAGCGCCCAAAATAAAAACTAACCACCAATTATGCACTTCTTTTCCGTTTCAGATCGTGATGTTCTCGACTTCGGAGAACGTGATGGTCTTGTAATTAAACCCGCTGCGCAGCAGGTGAACTCCGTTATCAGAAACGCCAAATTCTTTCGTCTGAAAATAGAAGGTCGACATGGCGGGTACTTTTTGAAGAAGATATTTGATGGATTTGAATTATCCGAGTCTGAGGGCCAAATTAATAATTAATTATCACACTAAGCGGACACAGCCTTATTATGCAAAGTACTAACTTACCCACCAGCGACGAATCAGCAGTCTGATGGTAATCGATTCGTGATGTTATTCTCACTCGATTTCTCCTTTCTTCAAAAAAAGCATTGTAGCCGTGGATATTTTGTCGACGATTGTATACGGGTTGTCTGATGGCAATACTTCGGGTTGCTGAGGTAGTTGCGAAAGTAGAACTATCAGGCCTCTCACCAGCAATAAACGAAGGCTTTTCCCGGTCAGTATTCGTCGGTAGGAGGCGGTAGAAATGTGGCAGAGTGATCCAGCAACTCTTCCGTTGTGTCAATACGACAACAACCTTCTGAAATTTGAAAGACGATCATTTGTCAATTGTCACGTATTGGAAAATGGATAGTAAACGTGCATCCCTCATTTTCTTTACTATCCACATCGATTCGTCCATTCATGGCTTCCACCTGCAATTTTGTGATGTATAATCCAACGCCTTTCGCGTCGGGATTTCCATGAAAGGTTTTATGAAGACCAAAAACAAGGTTTCCATACTTGTTCAAATTAATGCCGCGACCGTTGTCCCTTATCACCAGTTCAAACTCGGACTGTTTTACACCAGCCTCGATTTCAACGACAAGGGTTCTGTCGGGGTGCCTGTATTTGATTGTATTTGTGAGAAGGTTCAACAGTATACTCTCGATATAAGCCGGATTGGCTGGCAGTACCAGATCTCTGCTAACATGATTGCGAAAAACCGAATGGCTCGAATCAATTTCTCCCTGCAATACAGCTATTGTCCGCTCCACATAATCATATATGCTGATTTGCTCAAACCTCAGCTCCTGCTGATTTTGCACGTCGACGATTTCGGTCAGGTGGCTGACGGTCGCGCTAAACCCATTCGAGATGGCTTGCAGGTGGTTGAACAGAACTTTTTTCTCATCGTCAGAATCAGCGTTGCTGAGTAGTCCAAGGACCGCTTTTAGATTGCCTGCATAGGACTTGAGATTGTGCGAGACAATATTGGCAAAGTTCAAAAGGCGTTTGTTTTGTTCGCCAATGATGTCATTTGATTTGGTGAGTTCCCGTTCCAATAACTTGAGGTTGGTGATATCGGCTACATGCACAAAAAATCCCTTCACCTCGCCATCAACGATATCCGGGAAGTAATTGGCTATGGAATGCCTCGTTCCACCTCCGTCGGGAATGGGGATCTCCCGCTCAAAGGTTTGACGTTTGCCTTCAAGAGCTCCTAAAATGTACGGCAGGTTTTGATAGTAAATGGGACCAAGTAGTTCCTTAATGGTCATTTTGCCGACCATTTCCTCGCGGGTTCTCCCGAACCAATCTCGATAGGCAGTATTTGCGAAACGACAGATCAGATCCTTGTCCCAATACGCCAGCATCGCAGAAACATGATCAGCTACCCGCAGGGCTATGGATTCCACTTTTTTTTCTTCTAAGGCCATTTAAATATTTAATTCAGAAGATAGCCAAATTAGGTGTGTCAAGGAAATGATTTTGGTCAGGGAATCAGGCGATTTAAACGGTCGTCGTTACGGGGTCAACTGCTGGAATGACCAACGTTTCAGCAGTTGACCGGGTTTGCAGTCCCCGGAGCCTAGGTTTGTTACGATATA
>CBHTUB010000163.1:0-11477 GCA_966095595.1 uncultured Chryseosolibacter sp.
GGAGAGTGATCGGCGGGGCAATTCTGGGAAGAAAAGATCTCATCAAGGAGATCCGTTTTTTTGCGCGGCACACCGGTCCATCGATGTCGCCGTTCAACGCATGGGTACTTTCAAAGAGCCTCGAAACGCTTGCGGTCAGAATGGACCGACATTGCTCGAACGCGCTTGAGCTTGCCCGCTATCTGGAGTCCAATCAGGATGTCCTGAAAGTAAAGTATCCTTTCCTGCCATCGCATCCGAACTATGCGCTCGCACAGAAGCAAATGAAGCAGGGCGGAGGCCTCGTAACGTTCGAGATCAAAGGTGGCCTTGAGCAGGGAAGGAGATTCCTCAACTCGCTTAAAATGATCTCTCATACCCCGAACCTTGGAGACACGCGGACGATCGCCATTCATCCGGCTTCCACAACGCATTCCAAGCTAACCGATGCGGAACGCGCGGCCGTCGGCATTATGCCAGGTCTTATTCGTATTGCAGTCGGGTTGGAAAATATCTCGGACATTATTGCGGATGTAGAACAGGCGATCAAGGCAAGTCGCTAAACGCAAACTGTACCTGCAGACAAGGTATACCGAACAGGATACCTTTACTCCATCTTGTCCAATTGTGATAACTACCGGTCCAATAGACATTGACCAATGACTATTGACCATTGACCAATGACGACCATTGCCCAATAACGACCATTGCCCACCTTTTCAATACGTAGGCATCTCAGGATCGATCTCCCTGGCCCAGGCAAGAATCCCGCCCTTGAGGTTATACAGGTTGTTCAGGTTGTGATTTTTTTCAAGCCATAGCAACATGTCACCGCTTCGCTTTCCGCTGCGACAATGGATCACAACTTTTTTGTTCGTGGCTATTCTATCGACGCTGTTCGGTATTTCAGACATCGGGATCAGTTCACCGCCGAGGTTGCAGATATCATATTCGTAAGCCTCACGAACGTCTATTAATTGAAAATCCTCACCGGACTCCTTCATCTTTTGCAACTCCTGAACTGTAACTTCTTTCATAGCCATTTCATTAGGTTTCAAAGATTTGTTTTTATCCTGACTTATGCCACAAAAATCTTCATAATCGACCAGCGATTTGATCCGGTCGCGTGAGCCCGTATTTCTGATCTTTATAATGTTGGAGGTCATCTCCAGACTGTCCCATATCAACAACCTGTTGGCTAATGGCTCGCCGACCGCGGCAGCGATTTTAATGACTTCCAACGCTTGCATCGAACCGATGATACCCGGAAGCACACCTAGTACACCAGCCTGCGAACAATCGGGTACGGAGCCGGGTGCCGGAGGTTCCGGAAACAGATCCCGGTAATTCGCGCTTCGTGTACCGTCCGGAAGAAGGTGATTGAAAACGCCGACGTGTCCTTCGAACTGGAGGATCGAGCCGTGAACAAGTACCGTGTCGCACAGAACACATGCATCATTGAGCAGATATCGTGTGGGGAAATTATCTGTGGCATCCACGACGATGTCATAACCGGTTATCAATTGCAGTGCATTCGCCGTAGTGATGCGGGTTCGATGAGTGCGGTGCGTAATGGTTGGATTCAATCGTGACAACACGGTGGCTGCAACCTCCGCCTTCGGTTTGCCGATATCGGCATCTCCGTAGAGGACCTGTCTTTGCAGATTGGAAAGGCTCACGACGTCGTCATCCACAATGCCCAGCTCGCCGACCCCTGCAGCCGTCAGGTAAAGCAAAATCGGGCATCCCAGGCCTCCGGCTCCTATAACCAGTACTTTGGTATTCCTGAGCTTTTCCTGCCCGTGAAGCCCAAAACCCTTTAGGGTAAGATGACGTTGATACCTCCTGAGATCCTGTTCTGTTAGTTTTGACATTTACCAAATGTAACAGTTACGGTATTTAGGGCAAACCTTCCGATATTTAAGGGCTTTCTGGCGTCATTATTGTTGCTTGAAGCAAAAACCCCACACTATGAAACATACAATCCCCTTTGTGTTTCTGCTGTTCATCCTGAGTCCTGCAATTGGCCAGGTTGACGAAATCAAAAATGCATCGAGCAGCGCAGGCCGGAGCGGTGGTGGCGGGGGAGGTGACTCCGGGGGAGTATCTGACGGAACCATAGACTTCGTGTTCAATGTCGTATTCTCCGGCATAGTCGATGCGCAGTCGGCCAAGCTCGACCGTCGCGGGGAAGTTCCTTCGATGGTCTCCATGGATCTTATATTGCAAAGTGCTATCCAACCTTCCAGCTACTACATTGTAAACCCAAGGATCCGCGGTAACTGGGGATTGTTCTCGACCGACTTCAGGCTTAATTATCTTATTGAAGAGGACCTCGACGGCTTCAAGCATATCCGCACCAACGAATGGCAGATCCTTCAATTCAACATCATCACGACAAAGGACGTGCTGTTCAGGATCGGGGGTGGCTTTTTACAGGAATCGTTCGGGGGTGAGCACTATTACAACGAATGGACTACCGCCCTTCAGGTTCATCCTGCCAAAAGCAAGATCGGTGGCATGATCGAATATCGCGATGCCGAAGCGCGTCGGGAATTCAGCGCGTTCGCACGCTACCATGTGATCGAGCACAATTCGTTGCACGGCTTCGCTACTGCCGGAATAGTATATCAGAAATACTATGACACCATCTCCGTCTGGGGAATGCAGGCCGGGTTTGTCTTCAGCCTATACTAACCTTCTTACGGCAAGCTCAGCGACAGTCTCCCCAATCGACAACGATGATGTTGCGGCGGGAGACGGTGCGTTGCAAACATTAATGGCGTGCGCTTCCTCGATGATAAGGAAGTCGTCCACGAGGCCCCCCGTGCGATCACAGGCCTGCGCGCGAACGCCGGCACCGCCATCCACAAGGTCCGACTCCTGGATTTCCGGGATAAGTTTTTGAAGGGCTTTTGTAAAAGCGGCTTTTGAGAACGACCTGTACATCTCACCAAGACCAGTGCGCCAGTATTTTTTGGCGACCTTCTGAAAGCCCGGCCATGCAAGGGATTCTGTCAGCTCGGAAAGGTTGATGTCGGACTTCTTATAGCCTTCCCGACTAAAAGCCAGCACGGCATTGGGGCCTGCTTCGACACCACCGCGCATCATTCTTGTGAAATGAACACCGAGGAACGGAAAGTTAGGGTCGGGTACAGGATAGATGAGATTCTTCACCAGATACTCCTTGTCCGCCTTGAGCTTATAGTATTCTCCCCGGAAGGGAATGATCTTTACATTGACCTGCTGTGACGTGAGGCGGGCGACCTTGTCGGAATAAAGTCCGGCGCAATTAACGACCAGCTTGCATTTGTATTCATTCTTGCCGGTGACCACAATGTTCTCGCCAGGAGAGGATAGTATTTTCGTGACTTTTTCCCCAAACACTATCGTGCCGCCCTTCGACCTGATCACGTCAGCATACTTTTGCGCGACCAGTTTATAATCCACAATTCCCGTTTGAGGCACAAAGAATCCTGCGAGGCCTGCGACGTGCGGTTCATACTCCTGCAGCTCTTCAGCCTTGAGCATCCTGAAGTTCTTCAAACCATTCTGAGCGCCGCGATCAAAGAGATTTTGGAGCAATGGCAACTCGCGTTCTTCGGTGGCCACTACAATTTTGCCACAGAGATCATAGGGGATCTCGTGCCGGTTGCAAAAATCGATAAGTAGGTTGTAGCCATGAATGCAATTCCTGGCCTTCAGGCTTCCCGGTTTGTAGTAAAGTCCTGAATGGATAACGCCACTGTTGTTTCCCGTTTGATGGCGGGCCACTTCGGCTTCTTTTTCGATAATAAGGAGCTTGATGGCGGGATTCCTTTCGAGCATTTTTAAGCCTGTCGCCAGCCCGACGATACCGCCACCGACAATTACAACATCGTATTTCACCTGATCTGAATTTCGACGGCGAAACTAGTAAAATAACTTCAGTATAGGCGCATGAGAGCATGCCCGAATTGGCAAAATGTGCGGTAAAGCTTTCCCTGGTGTTTGTCTGAATTTTTTAGTCGTCAGGAGATCGCGCAGAAATATATCCTGACTTCGCTAATGGTACCGACGGGAAATGCAGCGTGCAGAATTGCATTAAAGATCTAAATCAAAAAACTACCTGACCGGTAGGCAGGTCTTCAATGTAAATCATAAATCGACGCCCTGAATTACCGGCAAAGCTCAAACGTCTTGGACTAACACCGTGGCGAAAGGCCATGGAGCAACTCACGCATTGATCGGTCGAATCCTTACACTGAGGGAATCTTCCACGATAACGAAATGATTGGCCGGTATAAGGGTCCATTTCTCGTCGTCCGTTAGCTTTTCAGAGACCACAAGTACCGATTCATCGTCGTCCTTTGGGGCCACCATTTTGCTTACGCCGTCGTCGACAACGTACCGCCCTCCTTCAGAGTGGTAAAGTGTGAGGGGATCTTCCTTCGGATCCGAGCAGTAGCGGGTAGCCACCAGGAATGAGCCATTCGTGACGCACATGTTCAGGTAAGCTGCTTCGGCGATCCCGTTGTCTTTCATCATTTGCTTGAGATCGCTGTAAGTCTTTTCAAATGCAAACACGACGTCGTCCGGGGTGATGCTCCGTTTTCCGGGTTGAAGGTGCTGGAGCAGGTAGGCGAAAATGTGCTCGGAATCCGTCTGTCCCTTGATCCAGTTGTAAAGCTCGTCGGAGAGCGGCTCGCGGATCCTGCGCTTGATGTTACCAAAATTCTCCACGCCACCATTGTGCATCATCAGCAGGTCCTTGTATTGGAACGGGTGGCAGTTGCTTTCGGACACTTCTCCCACGCTGGCAGCCCGCACGTGGGCGACGAAGCACTGCGTTTTGATCTTGGGCGCCAGGTTGCGCAGGTTCCTGTTGCTCCAGGCCGGGTTAACCGACACGAAGGTCACCGGTTCGTTGTTGATATCCGGAACGTACCAGCCAATCCCGAAGCCATCGCCGTTCAGTGGCTCCTCGATCTCCTTCGCATTGATACTTTGGGTAACAAGTGAGTTTTTCGGACGGTACAGGAAATTGTCGATGATCATGGGAGCTCCCATGTAGGCCAGCAGTCTGCACATAGCGTAGTGGGTAAGGGTTTAAACCTGATGAAGTTAAAAGATTCATCAATAGAAAAAAATCCCTGATCCCAATTATCATCCCGGTACGGAGTCGGATGAATCCGGAAATTTGGCTAACTTATTGTGAGATTGACGAGATGTGTGAAAATGCCAAACTTTGTCGGTTTTCGACGACGTATAAGGGTTATTTTTGTTTGGCGTTTAAAGAAACCGTATAATTACCCCACTATGAAAAAAAGTGTATTTCTGGTGCTGCTGGCGTTGAGCTCGTACATGGGCGCAGCACAGAACTATAACCTTCATGCGCTGTACATCTACAGCTTTTCAAGATATATCATCTGGCCGGAAGACTATACGAAAGGAGACTTCGAGATCCTGGTGCTGGGAGAGACACCGCTGTTGGATGCCCTTCAGGATATGGCACAGAAGAAGAAGGTGGGTGACCGCACCATCAAAGTTGTAAAAATCAACTCGCCCTCAGAGATCAGGAAATGTAATATTCTGTTTATCCCCTCCGGTAAATCAGGTCAGCTCAGCGATGCGGTGGCAAAGATCGCCAATCAGTCGGTCGTCATTATTACCGAGGAACCCGGGCTTGGAACGAAAGGAAGTCATATTAATTTTATAGTTAAAGAAGGTAAATTAGCATTCGAATTGAACCAGGCAGCTGTTGCGAAGCAAAATCTCAAGATTGCGAACGAGCTTCAGCGACTGGCTATTCTGATTTAACCCCATATGGAAGAGCAAAAGAAGAAGTTTCGTCTCCGGCTGACGATCGGCAACAAGATCCTTGGAAGTTTCATTATCCTTATTGCACTTTTTATCATCGTCGTTTCCATCATATTCGGAAACGGTAACACGATCGACCAGGTCGTGCGCAGCTCCAAGGATATCCATCGTCCATCCAAGGAAGCCATCAATGAATTCGTACTGCTCGTCACAAGGTCCCGAATGCTTGTGACGAACTGGGTATACCTTCAGACGGATGCGGACAGCAAGACAGGCCTGCGACAGCTTCAGGATTCGGATTATCCTTCCCTGAAGAAACGCACGGAGATGCTGAGCCGCAACTGGGACGATGTGCAGCGCCAGCGGATGGATACTGTCTTTCACATGTTCGACTCCCTGATCTCGATACAGCGCCAGTCGATCATGGCAAATCTTCAGAGCTTTGAGAACTACGAAGATCCGACCATCAAGTTCATGGCCGAAAACTCCATTGAAAGCGAGGTCATTCCGCTTACAACGGAGCTGATCGCCAAGCTCAACGTCATAGCCAAAAAGCAAAGTGAAATAAACGAGCAGTCTGATCAGGCGGTAATCGACGCCATCAACACCCTGAAAACGCTGACACTGATCCTCGGTGGTATCTTCCTCGCGATAGCGATCATCAGTGCCATCTACCTTGTACTCTCGATCACGAAGCCTGTTAACTATATCAAGGACATCGTCATCAAGCTGGGCAGGGGCGAGCTTGTGGAAGATAAGGGCACGAAGTTCAACAACGACGAGATCGGCGATATGGCCGTTGCCATGGACAATCTGGTTACCGGACTGAAGGGCACTACGCTCTTTGCCGAGAACATCGGTAACGGGAACTACAATACAACCTTTACTCCGCTGAGTGAGCATGACGTTCTTGGTAACGCCCTGATCAACATGCGCAATAACCTGTATAAGGTGGCCGAGGATGACAAGAAACGAAATTGGGCGACAGAAGGTCTCGCGCGATTTGGCGAGCTCCTGCGAACCAATAATAACGACATAGCAAAGCTTGCCGACGAGATCATCAGCAACCTGGTAAAATACCTCAAAGCAAACCAGGGTGCATTATACATCATGGACGACAACACGGAAGGCGACGAACCTACGATGTCGATGAAGGCCTGCTATGCGTGGGACAAAAAGAAATTCCTGAATCAGAAAATATACAAGGGAGAAGGCCTCGCAGGGCAGTCATGGCAGGAGGGAGACACGATCTACCTGACCGATGTTCCCCAGAACTACATCAAGATAACGTCTGGTCTCGGCGATGCCAACCCGACCAGCGTACTCATTGTTCCGCTGAAAGTGAACGATCAGATATTCGGTGTAGTGGAGATCGCGTCGTTCAACGTAGTTCAAGACTACGAGATCGAATTTGTCCAGAAGATCGCGGAAAGTATTGCTTCGACGATCTCTTCAGTGAAGATCAACGCACGGACGCAGCGTCTCCTCGAAGAGTCTCAGGAGATGACCGAACAGATGCGCGCTCAGGAAGAAGAGATGCGTCAAAATATGGAAGAGCTCCAGGCTACCCAGGAAGAGATGCAGCGCAGTACTGCCGAAACCGAAAGTACAATGCTTGCCCTCAATGGCGCGCTTGCAGTAGCTGAATATGGGATGGACGGAACGATGCAAAAGGCCAACGCCAACTTCCTCGAGATCTATGGCTATGCGCAGGAAGAGGTGATCGGTGAGCATCATCGTGTATTCGTCTCCAGGGAGGAAAAGAACAACGAAGACTATCGCCAGTTCTGGAGAGATCTTGCAATGGGCTTCCCGAAAAAAGGATCCTTCAAGAGGATCAATCGCAAGGGCGAAGTGATCAGCGTGCATTCCAATTTTTCGCCTATCAAGAATAGAAATGGCGAGGTTGTGAAGATCATGGAGATCACGTACGAGCTCCAGCCCGCCCGCGTGACGTATCAATAGTCTGATTGGTTCAGAGCCTGGTTAACTATCGTGAAACGTCGGTGTCAGCACCATGGGTTGATGCTGTGAACAGCAAACGATTGCAAAAACCTGGGAGGATCGAAGACCTGACGGGGGTGATCAAACAAGGTGATCGATCAACCAGTTATAAAAGCAAAAAAAGCTTCGCGTCCCGAAGCTTTTTTTGTTACCTAAACCTAAACCTATGAGAAGAATTACTCTACTCAATTGAATTTAACGGAGCACCGCCGGTGTAGGTTGCAATGTTTTTTAAAATTCTTATCACGCTTTTTTCAACTTGCTCTTGAACACCTTCCTGAACTTTTCAAGCTTGGGTGTGATTACATAGCTGCAATAGGGAGCTGATGAATTCAGATTGTAATAGTTCTGATGATAATCTTCCGCCTTGTAGAAAGTCGACGCAGGAGAAATTTCTGTAACGATCGGCGCATCGAATACTTTCTTTTGCTCAAGCTCGTTTTTGTAAAATTCTGCCTTGCGTTTTTGTTCATCCGAATGATAAAAAATAACAGAGCGATACTGAGTGCCCTGGTCTGCGCCCTGTCTGTTCAACGTCGTCGGGTCGTGCGTTTGCCAGAAGATCTCCAACAGCTCGTCATAGGTCACCACGTGTGGATCAAACTTGACCTGGATCACCTCGGCATGTCCCGTTAATCCGCTGCACACTTCCTTGTAGGTCGGGTTCTTGACCCTACCGCCTTCATATCCGGATTCAACCTTGTATATGCCGTCGACGTTCTGAAAAACGGCCTCCGTGCACCAGAAGCAGCCGGAGCCAAACGTCGCTGTTTCGAGTTCTGATTCGTTCTTTAACTGGGATTGAGCCATAGCATTCTTGTTTTGTTCCGCAGCCTTCTGACCACATGCAAGTGCGGAAATGCATAGCACGGCCATCAAGAGGTATACCCTGAGTTTCATATCTGCTTTTGATTTAAACTATTTACGAATAAAATAGTTCAAATGGTTTCGCGGGAATTGTCGGCTGGACTACAAACCCGAAAATTCCTGTCTAATAGCTCTGATAGAACGTTTTGATCGAGGGAATCAGCTTGTCGTAGATCGGCTTGCTGAACTCGAGGAAAAGGTCCTGGTCCGCAGGGGGCTGCAATTCCTTGAGCTTGCAGAGGTTGAGCTGTTGCTGGGTGAGCGCACGTTCGTCTCCGTTAAAGCGCGCCCAGCTGTTGACCCATGAATATGAGCCATCGAATTTCCGGTGCGCCAATACGCCGGAGCTTTTAGCGTCGGTGATCACCATGGAAAGGACGCCG
The DNA here is from genome assembly GCA_966095595.1 of uncultured Chryseosolibacter sp. Classification (GTDB taxonomy): domain Bacteria; phylum Bacteroidota; class Bacteroidia; order Cytophagales; family Cyclobacteriaceae; genus Chryseosolibacter. The sequence goes on from CBHTUB010000163.1 coordinate 9,033, forward strand.
GTAGAAACGATCTCCTTGCGGTAGGTTGTGAGCTTGGCTTTAACGGTACCATATACCGGCACCATTTTGCCTTCAATCTTTGTCTCCGCAACCTTGACGCTGTCGCGCGTTACCGTTTCTTCCTTCTCTTTCAGATTCGAGTTGCCGATGGAAAAGTCGTCGAACTGGATCTTCATGACCTGGTCGGGAGTCCATTTCACGACCTTCATTTCTTCAGTCGTGTAGAACTTGATAAAGCCTGCGTCGGGATAGTTCTTGTGTAGGTACTCTTCAACCTTATCCTGGAAAAATCCGCCACTGAGCGAATATCTTTTCGGCACAGGGATCTGCTCGACCACTACCTTGAGGGTTGCTTCGAACTTCGACTTGTCAAGATACTCGACAACATCCTTATAGCCGGACACGAAGGATTGTGCATCCATGAAATTATAGTATGCCTGTTTGGCATCGTTGCGTGTGCCTTTCATTAAAGCAGTAATCCCTGCGTTGTAGCTTTCCTCCGCAGCCTTCTCTTTCAGCGGACCGATCTCCGCGTAATAGTTCTTCGGGCTTTTGATCACCTTCATGCATGAGGGGCACTGCCTGATCTGCTCATACATGTTATTGATCTGGTTGTAGTTTTGAATGGCGGTCTTATACCGGAAAGGCTCGTTCGAGCTGATAGCGTTGTTGGCATTAAGCTCAAGGACCTCCAGGGCAAGGGGATAAGCATTGCGGAGCGCTTCCTGCGATTTGGAGTGATCCGGTTTCTGGCGAAGCCTTTGCACCGACTTCAGCACAGCATCGTAGTAGTCTCCGCGTTCGTACGCCTTTTTGCCTGAGCTACAGGCCATTGTAAGTACAAGGATGAAGGAAATGACGGTGGTAAAAACACGTGACATAAGCGGGGTTTTAATCATTTTTGCAAAGCAAATGCCAATTTAAACCCTTGTCTCCGCTTCTGAAAACCGATGTATGAAATTTTGACTACTTCGCTGTTCCTGAAAAGAAGTAGATCAGAATATCGTCGATAGAATCGCGCCAGTTTCCCCAGGAATGCCCCTGGTTCGTCTCCATGTATTTGTAATTGCACGTGTTCTTGTCCAGGATCGTTTTCATTTTGCGCGCGCCTTCTTCCGTATCGTTGATAAGGCCGGTTGTCATGAACAATTTCACCGGGGGATTTTCCGGATTGTCGCAAAGGGTATAGATGTCGGTCTTGAACCAGAAAGCCGGAGACTGAATCCCCACCAACCCGAAGATCTCCGGATGCGAAAATGCAAAGTAAGCGGCAGTAAGGCCCCCCATGGAAGTCCCCAGGATCGCGCGCTGATTGCTGCTCGTTGTCACCGCATAGTTCTTCTCGATCAGCGGTATGAACTCCTCGGTAAAGAACTGCAGATAAGTTTCGTTCATTGCCAGTTCCTGCATCCTTCGATTATTCGCGCGATTGATCGGCTCGCGATGGTCAATGAAAACCGCTACCACCGGTGGGATCTTTTGCAGGTGAATCAGGTTGTCCAGGATCAGTTGCATGTTGCCCAGCCTTTCGTGGAGATATTCGTATCCATCCGTTACATAGATCACCGGATATTTGGTATTCGGACTATAACCATGGGGAAGGTAAACGCTATACGTGATCTGATACCCGAGCTTTTTACTGTTGAGCAGAAGGTCGCTCTCCAGCTTGCCCTTCTTCAACCCGTCAACAGGTCTTGTTGCTATGGGGTCCGGCTTCCAGTCAGGCATTCTCAGCTCTGAATTGGGACTGCCTCCGCCAACGCCTGACCATTGATGGTCCTGGTTGTTGGGATCCAGGATCCAATCGTTGTCGTTGATCACGATCTTATAATCCAAACGCGCATCTCTGGGAAAAGTCGATTTCAATATCCAGATATCACTGTTCGGTATTCGTGTGCCCTTGTTGTGAAACTTTGTGCTGCGTCCCCATCCGTTGAAATCGCCCATCCACATGACAGAGTTGACGTTGCCCCTGTACAGGAATGCAACCGAATCTCCGAGTACGAGGGGAATGTCACCCGCTTCGACCAGCTCGTTCCATGTTTGCTCCCTCACCGCTGAGTTTGGATCGTAGAGTTTCCTGATGGTCGCCGTGAACAGTGCATAGTCCTGAGCGGCGGCGTTGAAGCAAATGACGAGGGCAAATAGCGTGATCCTGATCATATTGGTTTTCTACTTTATGTACACCTGGTCCCGATCGTTTACGCGCAGGCTGAGCAAGCCCGCAAGGATCATGGAGACACCACCGGTAACGAGAATGTAGATCGGTTGTCCGTCGAAGAACTTGTTCAGCATAAAGCCGAGTATGGTCGCTGCCACGATCTGGGGTATCACAATGAAAAAGTTGAACACTCCCATGTAATAACCCATTTTGTCAGCCGGTAATGACGACGATAACATGGCATAGGGAATGGCCAGAATACTTGCCCACGCGATCCCGATTCC
>CBHTUB010000164.1:0-11442 GCA_966095595.1 uncultured Chryseosolibacter sp.
ACATCAATACGTTCCCTGAAATGAACCATAACGAGCTTGTGGGCTGGAAATTTCCGGAACCTCTGATGCCGATGCTCCAGGTGATCTACCTTTATTCCGATCACGACCACGAGCGTGTTGAAAAAAGAATGGAGATCTGCCGCGACATCTTCGAGAAAAGATCGAATCCCATCATCGACGTGATCGGCGAAGGTGCGTCACTGCTCGAACAATATTATTATCTGATCCACCTCACCGACTGGATATCTTTCTACCTCGCAAAGGAAAACGGTGTAGAACCCGACCCTATCGAATCGATACTCTACCTTAAATCGGAGCTCGATAAGCTCAAGTAATCATGAACTTTCTGCCAGTGCGGCAGGAATGAACATTCTTCCGCTGAATTTGGTTGACATCAATAGATGAACGTAGTCCCGAATAAAAAAACTGAATTTCGCGATCTTGGACTGATCGATTACCAGGAAGCATGGGATTATCAGACGGCATTGTTTCAAAAGATCCTCGAAACAAAAACGAGGAACCGGAATCTCGCTGACAGCTCGCAGGAGGTCACCACCAACCATCTGATATTTTGCGAGCATCCTCACGTGTACACACTGGGTAAAAGCGGCAAAGCTGAAAATCTTCTCATCGCTAAAGATGATCTTCACACGATCGACGCCTCATATTATCATATCAACCGCGGCGGAGATATCACTTACCATGGTCCGGGGCAGATCGTGGGTTATCCCATTCTCGATCTTGAAAATTTCTTTACGGACATTCACAAGTATATGCGGCTCCTGGAAGAAGCCGTTATCCAGACGCTCGCAGACTACGATATTGATGCCGGCCGTATACCCGGTTTAACCGGCGTGTGGATCGACTTCAACAACGGCAGTCAGGCACGAAAAATTTGTGCGTTGGGAGTTAAAACAAGCCGATGGGTAACCATGCATGGCCTGGCGTTCAACGTAAACACCGATCTTGCGTATTTTGATCACATTGTGCCGTGTGGCATCGACGATAAAGCGGTAACATCGCTGGAGCGCGAACTCGGCTCGAAGCAGGATCCGAACGAAGTAAAACAAATACTGAGAAAAAAAATTGGTGAGCAATTTGGAATGGAGTGGCTATGATAAAAGATATTGATGTACCTGAAGTAAAAAACGTTACACTGGCCGTTACCTGTAGCCAGGCACCCGGCGAGAGCACTGACTGGAAAGTTTATTTGATCAACAACAACGAGTTTCCCATTGAAAACACACTCGTTTCGAGTACGGGATACGGCGAACGCGACGGCGAGAAGCAGAAGACCTCTACCTTACGTCATTTTTTACAAACAGTGCCCGCAAAAAGCACAGCGTTGATCGAGCCGATCGACCCCGCAGTCTTTCACCTCAACAACGAATATTGGGTGAGCTACTACATCGGCAGACAGATCTTCGACAAGAAGTTTGTGTTCGTGCCGGATACGATCTGCAAGGACAACCTCACGTTCATCAGGGAACTCGACATGCAGGGTGTGCTTCATTCCTAGCGTTCGGTGATTGGCAGTTGTTTCCTATATTGTGGTGACTAACAACTCCCACTGTTCCAATGAAAATCGAATTCAAAAAACGTGTAGTACGCACCATTCTGTGGATGGTCGCAGGTTTCCTGGTGCTTTTCATCTTCCGCTTTATCTACGGATACACAACCGGCATGTCTGAAGTACAGGAGGAATATTTCTCGGATTTCTTTTCGGACGTCAGTGACCTGAAAAGGAATTATGCAAGTAGCAAATATCGCTACGTAAACTACGAGGGTGGAGGAAAAGACTATGTCACGGCTCCCGCACAACAGGGTCAGGGCGGAGCCGGCGAGGTAAATGTCGATCAGAAGTACGAAAAGATCGCGCCCGTTAAATCTATAACAAACAGCTTTGGTTCAGATTAAACACGACTCCGCGGGGAGATCAAGGCAACGAACTCCATCATCCAATACGAAGAGAACAGCGGGCGTGAAGGCAACCGCTCGATTCACCTTCTTATCGGGGTGCCTCCGGCAAAATTCGACAGTCTGTATGAAAAGTTGCTGAAGATCGGACGAGTCGCTTCTAAGGAGATTACCAAGATCGACAAGACCAACGAGTTCGCGAATCTGAATGCCAAAAAAGCTTCCCTTGAAATTACACGTCAGTCGTTGCTGGAGATCCGCAAGCAAAGTGGAAAGATCGACGAGTATATCAACCTTCAGAATCGTATTCTGGAAATAGAACAGGAGCTCCAATCGCTCGGCGTCCTATTGGGGAATTTCGATGCAGAAAATGAATTCTGCACGATCCGGTTCTCGTTGCAGGAAAGCCGCATCGTTACGATCAGCATGCTCCATCGCATCAAGGTTGCCTTTGAATGGGCCGTCCAATACTATTTATTGCTGCTGGCCATCCTTGCTGTTGCGAGCATCTTTGCATTCTTCTTCCTGCTGATCATCGACAAGCTCATCCCAGGCATCATAACCCGCATGAACCAATGAAAGACACCATGTGTCATTGAAGTACGCTATTATAGACGCAGGTAAGGGCGGATGTCCACGAGTCTCCATTGACCATTGGCTATTGACCGATGACCCCAGCCCTTTGACATGTTATCTCAAATCAAGAACTTCACGCCATGATCCCGGAACTTCGCGATATACTTTTTATTGACATCGAAACGGTAGCATCCACGTCCGATTTCTCCTCGCTCGACGAGAGACTAAAGGAGCAGTGGGCGCGGAAAGCCTCATTTCTCAGGCGGGACCAGGGTGCCACGGACGAAAGCCTGTTCCACGACCGGGCGGGTATCTATGCAGAGTTCGGCAAGATCGTCTGCATTGCTGTCGGAAAATATTTCGATAACGAATCGGGAGATCTTGGACTCCGCACCAAGGTATACCAGGGACATGACGAACGCGAGCTTCTGCTCGGCTTCAAGTCCATGCTGGAGCGTATCGATTCGTCTACACTCCGGTTGTGCGCACACAACGGAAAAGAGTTCGATTATCCGTACCTCTGCAGAAGAATGCTGATCAACGGCATATCGCTTCCGCCAGCACTCAATCTGTCCGGGAAAAAAGCCTGGGAGGTACAGCACCTGGACACCATGGAGCTGTGGAAGTTCGGCGACTACAAACACTTTACCTCCCTCGACCTGCTTGCTGCCATATTTAATATACCGTCGAGTAAGACAGATATGGACGGAAGCCAGGTAAATGCCGTATATTACAAGGAAAACAACCTTGAAAAGATCAGTAACTACTGTCGCAAGGATGTAGTCGTTCTGGCACAATTATTTTTGAAACTACGCGGTTATCCTGTTGTGTCCGAACATAATATTGTAACAGTTTAAACCCGCCCATGAGTAAAAAACACAAGAAAGAGTCCCGCTCAAAATACAAAGAGAAGAAGAATAAAAATCAGTCAGGACAACTCCGTTCTAACATACTTTCCCTGCTTGAGGATCCGAATGGCAAAAGCTTAAATCTAAAGCAGCTCATCAAAAAGCTCAGCCTCAAGAAAAAAGAAGACATCAAAAAAGCAGCTCAATATATCGACGACCTTGTGGATGAAGGTCGTATCAAACAATTGAACAATGGCAGCTTTACCACCGCGAGGACCGCGAAGGAATATCAGGGCATTGTCGATCATGTGAGCTCACGATTTGCCTACGTAAACATCGGCGAAGAGATGGATGTTTACGTCAAGGGCAGTGACCTGGGATCGGCAGTTGACGGCGACACTGTAAAAGTGATCATTTTCCCGACACGTCATGGCTCACATCCGGAAGGCAGGGTGACCGAGATCGTCAAGCGAAACAGAAATCGTTTCGTGGGCAAGATCGAAGTGTCGAAGAACTTTGCGTTTGTTGTCGCCGATGCGCGAAAGATCCACCAGGATTTTTTTGTATTCCCTGAAAACATCAAAGGAGCAACCTCCGGAGACAAGGTTATCGTAGAAGTCACCAACTGGGCTTCAGACGATCGAAAACCCGAAGCAAAGGTCGTAGAGATATTGGGAAAGGCCGGCGAGAACGAAGCCGAGATCCATTCCATCATGGCGGAGTTCGACTTGCCATTCCGTTTCCCGGAGACGGTGGAAAAAGAATCGCAGAAGATCGACGAAGGCATCACTGCCGAAGAGATCGGGAAGCGACGAGATTTCCGTGACGTCACAACCTTTACCATCGATCCTTACGATGCCAAGGACTTCGACGACGCGCTTTCCTTCAAAAAGCTCGAGAATGGAAACTATGAGATCGGAGTACACATCGCCGATGTCACGCACTATGTCAGGATGAACTCCGGACTCGACAAGGAGGCTTTCGATCGTGCCACTTCGGTTTATCTTGTCGACCGGACAATTCCAATGTTGCCGGAGCGACTATCGAACGGACTTTGTTCGCTCCGACCCAATGAGGACAAGCTGACATTCGCGGCGGTATTTGAAATGACCGATAAAGGAAAGGTGGCAGGCGAATGGTTCGGTCGCACGATCATCCATTCCGACCGACGATTTACATACGAGGAGGCCCAGGAAGTATTGGAAACCGGAAAGGGAGACTTCGCCGAAGAATTGATCATCCTGAATACACTCGCCAAAAAACTTCGCAAGGAACGTTTTTCCAAAGGCGCCGTCAACTTCGAAACGACGGAAGTCAAGTTCAAGCTCGACGAAAAAGGAAAACCGCTCGCGGTAATTCCGAAAGTCAGAAAGGATGCACACAAGCTCATCGAGGAGTTCATGCTTCTGGCAAACAAGTATGTGGCCACGTTTGTCTATGACTATAAAAAGGGCAAGGAGAAAAACACCTTTGTCTATCGTATCCACGATTTTCCGGATCCTGACAAGGTGAAGGACTTTGCCGTATTCGCGAAGCAATTCGGGCATAAAATGAATGTCGACGAGCAGTCCATTAGCGCCTCGTTGAACAAGCTGATGGAAGAGATCGAGGGCAAGCCCGAACAGAACGTATTGGAACAGCTCGCGATCCGCACAATGGCCAAAGCGAAATATTCAACGGACACCAAGGGGCACTTTGGACTTGCATTCAAACACTATACACACTTTACGTCTCCTATCCGACGATATCCGGATATGATGGTGCATCGGTTACTCCAGCACTACCTCGATGATGGCAAGCCAGCGAACAAAACGGAGTACGAAGAGAAGTGCGTCCATTCGTCGGAGCGTGAGAAACGTGCTGCGGACGCCGAACGCGCCTCCATCAAGTACAAGCAGGTAGAATTCATGACGTATGCCGAGAAAAAAAGCTACGAGGGTCTGGTGTCGGGCGTCACCGAGTGGGGAATCTACGTGGAGATCATCGAGACAAAATGCGAAGGTATGATCAGAATGTCCGACATGACCGACGACTTCTATGAATTCGATGAAAAGAGATACCGCATCGTGGGAAGACGAACTAAAAAGATATTCACGCTGGGAGACAAAGTGCAGGTGATGGTGAAGAAAACCGACATTGATAAACGCCTGATCGACCTCGTATTCGCAAATCAGGTTGAGAAGCCCCGATCGCGAAACAAGTTTTACGAAGAAGAATAGTTTGATGACCCCACAGCTTGAGAGCTTCCAGAAGTGGCTGGAGGCAGAGATCAAAAAACAGAAATTCGGAAAAGAGCCCGCTTCACTTTACGAGCCTATTCGTTACCTCATGAACCTGGGCGGCAAGAGGTTGCGTCCCATGCTTGCATTGCTTTCGTATTCGCTATACAAGAGTGACCCGCGCGCCATTGTCCCATACGCCGTTGCCGTCGAGGCCTTTCATAACTTCACATTGATGCACGATGACATCATGGACAAGGCCCCGCTCCGGAGAGGAAAACCCACCGTGCACACAAAATGGAATACGAATACTGCCATTCTTTCGGGCGACGTAATGCTTGTGAAGGTGTATGACATGATGCTTTCGCTGCCGGCTGAAAAATTGCGGGTAGTACTCACCGCTTTCAATCGTTGCGCCGCCGAGGTTTGTGAAGGACAACAATGGGACATGGAATTCGAATCACGTGCCGACGTCTCCGAAAAGGAATACATCAACATGATCAAATTGAAGACCGCCGTCCTTCTGGGCTTCAGCCTCGAGCTGGGCGCTATTCTCGCGGACGCATCCGAAGCCGACAGAAAAGCACTTCGCGAATTCGGTGTCAATATGGGGATAGGTTTTCAACTGAAAGACGACCTGCTCGATGCCTTCGCAGATCCAAAAAAATTCGGCAAGCAGGTGGGAGGTGATATTCTTGCGAACAAAAAAACATTTTTACTGATCAAGACCCTTGAACGCGCAAAAGGAAAAACAAAAACTGAGATCAACCACTGGCTTTCAGCAAAACGATTCAGGAAACAAGAGAAAGTTGCTGCCGTAAAAACGATTTACGATACCCTCGGCATTCCGGTCCTGGCAGAGAAAAAAGTGAATCATTATTTCAACCTCGCCTTCAAAAACCTGGAAATTTTGAATGCCGATCACGCTAAAATTCAACTACTAAAAAGTTTTGCTGAATCCCTGATCAAAAGACAGTCCTAACACTTGTTATGGCGTCCTTGCTTCTTGCATTCCTCCGTGGACCTGTAACTGGATTTATACACGGCGACAAGGACAACCCACGCTCCGGGCCGTCTAAATACTACAACCATCCGCTAATTTTCACTAAAATTTCCGGCAAGGATTTCCCATTCATGATCCTACAGATTACCTTTCTGTATTCAACTTAAACTATGAAGCCAACCACCACCGTTAAACTGTCCCTGATGATGTTCCTCGAATTCTTCATCTGGGGATCCTGGTTTGTAACCATGGGTACTTACCTGAGCAAGACGCTCAATGCGTCCGATGTACAGAATGGCCTTGCCTATGGTACACAATCTCTGGGCGCCATCATCGCTCCGTTCATAATAGGTCTGATCGCTGATCGATTCTTTGCAGCACAGAAGATTCTGGCCGTGCTGCATTTCATAGGCGCGGGACTGATGTACCTCATCTCCCAACAAACCGAGTTCGATGGTTTCTATCCCCTGCTTCTCGGGTATATGATCCTCTATATGCCGACACTTGCCCTTGTAAACTCTGTCGCATTTCGTCAGCTGACCAATCCTGAAAAACAATTTTCAACGTTACGGGTATGGGGAACGATCGGATGGATTATCGCGGGACTGGCGATCGGCTGGTTTGCGTGGGAGGGCAATAACATGCTCGTCAATACGTTCAGAATGGCGTCGGCGGCCTCGCTCGCATTGGGCGTCCTTAGTATATTCCTGCCTGATACACCTCCGGGGTCGGCTGGTAAAAAAGTCACCATCGGTGACATCATCGGCCTGCAGGCATTGGGCCTCCTCAAGGAAAGAAGTTTTCTGATATTTTTTATTTCATCCATGCTGATCTGTATACCCCTGGCATTTTACTATCAGGAAGCCAACAAGTTTTTGAATGAAGTGAACCTCGAAAATGCAGCCAGCAAAATGACACTTGGCCAGGCATCTGAAACACTCTTTATGATCCTGATGCCACTGTTCTTCAACCGCTTCGGCATAAAGAAAATGTTGTTGATCGGTATGGCAGCATGGGCACTCCGTTATGTACTCTTCGCATTCGGCGATACGGATAGTTTGGTGTCGTTCCTTTATCTCGGGATCCTCCTGCATGGTATCTGCTATGATTTCTTTTTCGTTACCGGCCAGATCTATACGGATAAGCGCGCCGGCGAAACATTCAAATCCGCTGCGCAGGGGATGATCACATTGGCAACATATGGTGTCGGGATGTTGATCGGCTTCGCTGTTGCAGGACAAGTAACAGAATCATTCAAGACCGCCGAGGGTCACAATTGGCAGCAAGTATGGATGGTGCCTGCAGGTATCGCTGTGGCAATACTGATCTTCTTCATGATATTCTTCAAGGATGAAGGAAAAGTAGAATACAAACATTAATCATCAGGTATGAACATTGCCATGCTTGGGTCCGGCTTTATAGGACGTTTCTATGCTGATTCATTGCAGGGTTATCGCAGTAAGGACAAGATCGTCACGATATATTCGAGAAGAGAAGAGAGCGCAAAAAAATTTGCCGCGGACTACAAGGTGCCGTTCTCCACTACAAACATGGAGGAGGCGATCAATCGCCCGGAGGTCGAAGTGGTGTGCATCTCCCTGCCGAATAATCTTCATGAAGAAGCCGTGATGCTTTGCTGCAAGCACAAGAAGGCAGTCATCACGACAAAGCCGCTGGCACGAAATGCTACCGAGGCGCTGCGAATGCTGAAGGCGGTGGAGCGTGCAGGGATCTTCAACGGCTATCTCGAAGATCTGGTCTACACTCCGAAATTTATAAAGGCCCACGAAAGCATCAAAAATGGTGCGCTCGGAAGGATCCTCTGGGCAAAGTCGCGTGAAACACATCCCGGACCACATAGCGATTGGTTCTGGGATATCGAACAGGCAGGCGGTGGTTGTATTCTCGACCTCGGCTGTCACTGTGTCGAAATAGGTCGGAGTTACATCGGCAAGGATATCAAACCCGTTGAGGTGATGTGCTGGGCCGACACCCAGGTAAAGCCTATCGATGCAGAAGATCATGCGATTGGCCTCGTTAAATACGAGAACGGAGCAATAGGACAATTCGAAGTAAGCTGGACGTTCAGGGGTGGATTGGATCTGCGGGATGAGGTGATGGGAACCGAAGGCACCATCTGGGTAAATAGTTTTCTTCGCACGGGCTTCGAGATGTTTACTACCGGCAAAGGCGCTGACTATGTAGCTGAAAAAGCCGAGAGCAACAGTGGATGGTTATTTCCGGTAGGCGACGAGTTGAATGAACTGGGCTACAATCACATGTTTGCAGACATGTTCAACGCCCTGGAACAGGAGACATCACCACGCGAAACTTTTTACGACGGATATGTAGTGAACGCCATCCTGGACGCCGCCTATAAGTCCGCAAAGACGAAACAATGGGAGCCCGTAAACCTGCAGGTCTGGCGGGGAAAAACCGGTGTCACCAAAGATAGCCACCTCCAGGAGTACGATGCCGACCATTACCTCGTCAAAGACGAAGTCACACACTACGGCGCCAGGAAGGTTATTCTGAAAAACAAAAAGACGGGCAAGATCACACAGAAAGTGATCGGCTAGGCCAGGGTGTTGCGGGCCACCACCGAGAGGGCTGACATCAGCTGACTGATGATGCGTTCGCGCGAATATCTTTCCTCCGCGAGCTTTCGGGCGTTGGATTGATACGTCTTCAGCAGCGATCTGTCGTTGATGAATGGGGTCAGCCTCGTTACGATGTCTTCAGGTTTCCCCGGATCGATGTAAACGCCACACCGGAGATTTTCAATTTCCTGTTTTATCCATCCACCGAAATTCACAACGATAAGTTTTCCTCCTGCCAGACCATCGAAATATTTATTGGGAGAACCGGTCTCGAGGATTTCTACAGGCCGATGGCTTACAAGAGAAGCATCTGTAACATTGAGCACGTCGCGCACGCCTTCGCGGTTCACAAATGGAATAAATGAAAGGTTGGTGACTTGGAGATTCGCTGCCGCCCGTTTGAGATCGGGCAACATGGCGCCTTCACCACATATCATAAAATGAACTGGCAATTGCGCTTTAGCCGACGCACGCGCGCAGGAAATAACAAAGTCCAACCCGTTGGCATACCCTACCGCACCGATGTAGGAAACGACAAATTTATTGCCGACGCCAAATTTTTTTTCCAGAACAGGGTCTTTCGTCTGCGGGAAATAGAAATCCGTATCTGCCATGTTAGGCAAAACAAAAATACTTTTTGCTTTGCCGCCGAGCTTGGATTTTATCCTTTCTCCGATCGGCGCAGATAAGGCCACGATCGCGGTTGACTTTTTGTAAATAGTCCGCTCCAGCCACAACATTGAAACTCTAACGATCGAATTCCTGACAAAGCCAAGTTGTATCGGAGCATCCGGCCACAAGTCACCGACTTCAAAAATAAATGGAATACGATACCGGTACTTAAAAAGCAAAGCAACTATTCCGACGGTTAAAGGTACCGAGATCGCATAGCAGATGTCCACACCCTTGAATTTCCGTCCCAGGTGGAATGACCGGACGGCGTAGTTCATAAACGAATATACCCGTCGGTAAAAACCAAAGCGATTCTCGTAGGGCACGGGCAAATAGTGCACCTCGATGCCATCAACGTATGCGATCTTGTAGTCGGGTAAATTATGACCAGTGATCACGATCACCTGATTGCCGGCATCCACCATCCCTTTCGCCAGATAATATGAGCGCAATGCCCCTCCTTTCTGCGGCGTATTGAAATGTTGATGAAGGACGAGGATTTTCACGATGCAAAGAAAACAAAAGAAGTCAGTTCACCCATTTCACGGTCTTGGAACGGTTGAAAAAAAGAAAAAGTCGTGCAAGCTTGCACGACTTCAGAGACGATTTCATTGTTGTAGAATAACTTTCCGGTGATTCACCTATGGGCGTTTCGCTTGTTGCGATCGCGAATAGCTGAGAATATTCAACACCGTGGCATTGGAAGGTTCAAGCTTTGCGCCATCCAGGTCCCCCTTTAGTTCCTTGAGGTCCGTGAATAACGCCATGAGTTCGCTGTCGCAGATCAGTGCTTTCTCAATCTCCCTCTTCTCCTCCTCCGTAATCTCTTGGTATAAATACCTGATCAGGTCCGTCTGTGTAAAAGTTTTTATCATAGGCTCTGTATTTTACCATTTTCTTGCGCAGGTTTATCAGAGCATACCGCATACGCCCAAGGGCGGTATTGATGCTCACACCTGTGCGAGTGGCAATCTCCTGGAAGCTCATATCAAGATAATGCCTCATGATCAGAACCTGCTTCTGTTCCGACGGCAATTCCTTGATGTAGTCTCTCAGTTTAGATCTGGTTTCTCGCATAACCTGCTTATCCTCAATCGATTCTTCGATAAAGTCCATTGAGTTGAATAACCGGCTTCCGTCTTCGAGCACTACCTCCGGGTAACGTTTTTCTTTTCTGAAGTGGTCGATAGCCAAATTGTGGGCTATCCGGCTGACCCAGGGTAAAAATTTACCCTCTTCATTATAACGTCCGCCTCGAATGGTGTTGATTGCCTTCACAAACGTTTCCTGTAAAAGGTCCTCTGCCACGTAACGATCTTTCACAATAAGATAGATCGCTGTATAGAGTTTCGATTTGTGACGGCGCAAGAGCATTTCGAAAGCTTCCTCGTTACCGTTTTGATAGAGCGACACAAGCTGGCTGTCGCTAAATCCGTTGTCAATCATTCTTCTTCTCTTTAAGGTAACGTAGAGGTCTATTCGATATTGTATGTGTTTAAGGGTATGACTTTAGAGGAATTAGATTCAAAAGGTAATAATCATTTTCTACAGCTGCAAAAAATTTTTAGAAATTTTCTTGCCAAGTAGGGGAATTCTTAAGGTATTTG
>CBHTUB010000165.1:0-11405 GCA_966095595.1 uncultured Chryseosolibacter sp.
TTCGCCATTAAATCCTATAAATTAAAATCCGTATTCAAAGCAGAAGACCTCGATCTTAAGACACACCTGGGATCCTTTAGAAAAGTTCGGAACGCCTATCCGCTCATGACCGTGGGAGGAGTGTATGAACATCAACGGAAAGCTACGTCCGACAAAAGAGTGTTTATACTCACGCGCTCGGCCTTTGCGGGACAACAACGCTACGGTTCCAATACCTGGTCGGGAGATGTGGTGGCTTCCTGGAAAGCGCTGGGGCTCCAGATACCTGCCGGTCTTAATTTTTCACTCTGCGGCATTCCGTACTGGAACAGCGACATTGGCGGTTTCTTCCTATGGGATTTCGACAAAGAACTGGAGGACGCGGAATACCGGGAGCTCTATGCGCGCTGGCTCGAGTTCGGAACGTTTTGCCCGATGATGCGATCGCACGGGACCGATGCACCGCGTGAGATATACCAGTTTGGAAAGAAAGGTGACAAGATTTACGACGTCATCGAAAAGTTCATCAACCTTCGTTACAGCCTGCTTCCATACAGCTACTCCACTGCGTGGGAAATTTCCCATGATCACTCGAGCATGATGCGCGCTTTGGTAATGGATTTTGCATCGGATAAAAAGACGCACGACATCAACGATCAGTTCATGTTCGGAAAATCCCTGATGGTGGCACCGGTTACAACGCCGATGTATTTTAAGGAAGTAATAAAAAAAGGAGACACGGTAAATGTTGAAGACTTCTCTCGTATGGGTGTCGAGAAAGTCTACCTCCCGTCAGGAACAAGTTGGTATGACTTCTGGACCAATGAAAAACGAAGCGGTGGCGAGACGGTGGAGAAGGAGACTCCCATCGACATTATTCCTGTTTATGTAAAGAGTGGCTCGATCATACCGTTTGGTCCCAAAGTACAATATGCGACGGAGAAGGATTGGTCCAACCTCGAGATTCGTGTCTATGCCGGCCAGGACGGTTCATTCGCTCTCTATGAAGACGAGAATGATAACTACAACTATGAAAACGGGGCATATTCATTGATCAACTTCACGTGGGACGATAAAAACAGAAAACTCACCATTGGGAAACGTGAAGGAAAATTCGATGGCATGTCGATAAATCGATCATTCGGGATCACCCTGATCGATGGCGAGGGCAAGCCGGTTTCGAAAAAAGTCGACTACTCGGGTGAGACGATCACAGTAGCGCTATGATATTAGGCTGTTATAAGATCCATCAGGCAACAATGTCGGGAGTCAGCCATAGTTAAATCAGTAAATATTAAAGTCAAATTATCCATGAGAGTTATTTTTTTAATCTGTTGGTGTTGCGTGATTTGGGTACAGGGTTATTCGCAGAATGCTATGACCGTTTCCGGCCCGGATGGACATCTGAAAGTGAATGTTTCAGTCAAAGGCGGTGTACCGGTTTACTCGGTGGCCTATAGGGAAAAAGTCATGCTCGAAGATTCTCCTTTGGGACTGGTCACGAATGAAGGCGACTTTACCTCTAACATGGAGCTTGCACAATCCGTCACAGGACAAATTGATAAGGAGTACACGCAGGAAAAGATCAAACGCTCCCACATCAGGTACAAGGCCAACACCTTGAAATGCACATTCAAAAATGCGGAAGGAAAGCAGATCTCCATTCTGTTTCAGGTAAGTGCCAATGATGTTGCGTTCCGTTATGAGCTACCGGTATGGGGGGAGAGGGTTGTATGTGTGGTTGAGAAGGAAACCACGGGCTTCAGGTTCCCGTCGTCTTCAACAACCTTTCTTTCTCCAATGATGCCACCGATGGGAGGATTTGCGCGATCAGCACCCAGCTATGAAAGCGATTATGACGCGGATGCGCCTATGGAAAAGTCGACTTTTTCAGAAGGATATGTATTTCCGGGCCTTTTCCATGTCGGAAGTAACGGGTGGGTATTACTTTCAGAAACCGGAGTGAGGAGCCTTTACTGTGCATCTCACTTAAGTAAGTATGATAATGGGTTATATCATATAGACTATCCGAGCGTTAAACAGAACAATGGATTCGGCAGCTCAGGAGCGCAAGTTGCACTTCCGGGTGCTACGCCATGGCGTACCATTACCGTCGGAGAATCGCTCA
This sequence comes from uncultured Chryseosolibacter sp., assembly GCA_966095595.1. Classification (GTDB taxonomy): domain Bacteria; phylum Bacteroidota; class Bacteroidia; order Cytophagales; family Cyclobacteriaceae; genus Chryseosolibacter. The sequence goes on from CBHTUB010000165.1 coordinate 2,108, forward strand.
AGCCGATCGTCGAGACCACAGTTCCCTTTGATGTGGTCGATCCTCTTTATGAACCTTCGCAGCCCTACCGATATGGTCGTGGTACGTGGAGCTGGATCGTTTGGCAGGACGAAAGCATGAACTTCGAAGACCAGGTGAAATATATAGATCTCGCGGAGGCGATGAACTATCAGCACATTTTGATAGATGCCTGGTGGGATACAAGGGTAGGCTATGACAAAATGGAGGAACTGATCCAATATGCCAGGTCAAAAAATGTTGGCGTATTCCTATGGTACAACTCGAATGGAGCAGCGAACGATGCATTCATGACTCCCCTGAACAAAATGAATACATCCATTGAGCGTAAGAAAGAAATGAAGTGGCTCCAGGAGATGGGTGTGAGAGGGATCAAGGTAGATTTCTTCGGTGGTGACAAGCAGGAAACGCTTCGCCTCTACGAGGATATTCTTTCCGATGCCAACGAGTATGGATTGATGGTTATTTTTCACGGTGCTACGCTGCCAAGAGGCTGGGAGCGGATGTACCCGAATTTTGTGGGAAGCGAAGCAGTGCTCGCATCGGAGATGCTCATCTTTTCCCAGGACGTTCGGAATAAAGAAGCGTTCTATGCAACATTGCACCCCTTTATCCGGAATACTGTTGGAAGTATGGAGTTCGGCGGCGTTTTGTTGAATGACTTTTTGAATCGCGGAAACCAGAAAGGGCAGGAGCGTTTGACCACTGATGCTTTCCAATTGGCGACTGGCGTTCTATTCCAGAATTCTGTGCAGATGTTTGCACTGACTCCTAACAACCTGACTGATGTGCCGGCGTTCGAAATAGACTTCATGCGCAATATTCCAACCACCTGGGATGAAACTCTGTTCATCGACGGTTATCCCGGGAGATACTGCGTTATAGCCCGCAGGCATGGACAGAAATGGTATGTGGCAGGTGTTAACGCAGGAAAAACAGCAATTCAGATAAAGGCTCAGTTGAAAATGTTCGCAGGCGAAGATGCTGTAATGTATAATGACAACAAGGTCCGGCAAACTTCTATGGAGACTGTTAAAGTTCCGGGCAACGGGGAGGTATCGATAACGATCCAGCCAAATGGCGGTTTTGTTTTAACGAGGTAATATATTCAGATGAACTACAATGTATAAACAGGTAGCTATTTTTTCCCTGTTTGCGAGCACAGCCGCAAAGGATCAGGACCGACCAAAATAGATTATCTGTTTATACTTTTTATACCCTTTTTTTAGACTCCCAGACGCTTTCGTGAAAAACTTGCGAAATCGCTCTCCTATCTCATTTCATTACGCCCGTGAAAGCCTGTTAGACTTCTGATGCTATTCAATTAGACGCATTGATTTTAACGTTCCGATACCTTTAACCCTGCAAACGATTACCGCGGCGGCGATGTGAAATCCCTTGCAAGTCGGTAACGTGAATTTTTTTAAACCTGATAAACTGCTATGATGAAGAACGAATTTTACAGAAAGTTCCTCCCGATCGCTCTGGTTGCAATTGCTCTTGTTGCATCCTGTAAGGAAGATGACGCGAAGCCGGAGCTCTCTGTTTCCGAAACGGAGCTTTCAATTCCTAAAGAAGGAAGTACGTCGGAATTTACGATAATGAGTAATGAACGCTGGACCATTAACAATTCCGCGGAATGGTTGCAGGTAAGTCAACTCTCCGGAAATAGTGGCTCGACCACTGTCCAGATAACCGCAGCGGAGAACGCCACCGGATCGGAGCGTTTAACAATCCTGTCTGTGAAATCCGAAAGCAACCAGGTAAGGCGCATAACCGTGTCGCAAGAAACCATCATAGTAATTCCGGCGCTATATCCAAACTATAACACGTCTCCCCAGGCTCCGGACGCCACAGGAATGAGCAGCACAGCTGTTGAGCTCGCGGCAAAGATGGGCCTGGGCTGGAATATCGGGAACACGATGGAAGCATCAGGCGGCGAAACCGGTTGGGGCAATCCTCTGATCACCGAAGAATATGTGAAGTTTGTGAAGGCGAACGGTTTCAATGCCATTCGCATCCCCTGTGCCTGGAATTGGTATCATATTGATAACGATGCCACCGCGCACATTGATGAGAACTGGCTTAACAGAGTGAAAGAAGTTGTCGGCTACTGCGTAAACAATGACATGTACGTGTTACTCAATATCCATTGGGATGGCGGTTGGTTGGAAAACAACATCACGAAGACAAAGCAAGGTGCTGTCAACGCCAGGCAGAAGGCACTTTGGGAGCAAATCGCTACCGCTATGCGTGACTTCGACGAGCACCTGATGTTTGCCAGCGCCAATGAGCCCAATGCTGACGACCCTGACGAGATGGAAGTGCTGGCATCCTATCACCAGACATTCATTAACGCCGTTCGCTCGACAGGAGGAAGGAACACCTACCGTGTTCTCGTTCTACAGGGACCAAGCACATCCATGTCATTGACACCTGATTTGATGAGCAGCCTCCCGGAAGATCCGACAGCCAATCGACTGATGGTAGAAGTGCATAACTATTTGCCCGCACAGTTTTGTTTTCTGAACGAAGACGTGAACTGGGGTACGATGGCTTACTACTGGGGACAGGATCACCAGTCCAGCATCGAGCCAGACCGCAATTTTACAGGGGACTGGGGAGACGAAAATGCGCATATCACCGCCTACAATCAGATGAAGACTGCATTTGTGGATAAAGGCGTCCCCGTGCTGATAGGCGAATATGGAGCATACAGACGAAATACTCCGAAAGATATGGCGACACACAACGATGCCGTTGACTACTGGATAACATTTGTGACGAAGCAGGCGAAGACACGCGGTATGGTTCCATTCTGGTGGGATACCGGCGGAGCACTGGACCGTACAAACCTGACCGTGAAAGATCAGCGTACCATCGATGCCATTATCGCCGGCGCGCAATAAAAGAATTTGCCCAATTGCTTCGGGTGTATCCGGAGTAGTTGGGCATTTTATCTAAGTAGATAACTATTAGTCAGGAGGTACTTTCCTGCTCTATCTTACCACTTCACTGACCAAAATTACGGGAGCTGCATTTGTATAATTCGCAATGTCTGCCCTGATAGCGTCCCTGTTGGGAGCAATTGCAGCCTGATAATCTTCCAGGCTCTTTACATAAAATGTTCCGATTGCCATGTAGGGTAGAGGTTGATTGGGAATCCCGCTCGCCACACCTTTTTCAATGGTATATTTTACCAGATTCGACCCCAGGAATTTTGCAACCATCGGCATATGCGTCGTTTCATAATACTCCATGTTGAACGTCTTGCCTTCTGCAAATGGATACATGACCGAGACTTTGATCAGCCCCCTTTCAACAACGGCAGAGTTTTGCTTTTTACTCTTTCGGGGCTGTTTGTCCTGTCCAACGGCATGAAAGCACGCGACGATAAGTAGGAAGAACGCGATTTTGAGTTTCAGTTTCATATGTTCTTAATTATTGAGATTTAGATTGATTCTTCAATGGCAAGATCCAGAAAGGCCGATGCTACAGCAGCTTTAATGGCGTGTCCCGTTCTTTCCGAACCGCCGAATCGGTTACCTCTTCGAGACCTTTTTCTTTTTTTTCGATGCCCTGGCTTTCTCATTAAAATCAACACAAAGCTTTAGCCAGTATTCAAAGTTCGTCCTGGACTGATACCCATCTTCGCTGACATAACAATATCCCCGGAGTTGCTTTCCCTTCATAATCATAGGCCGAAAGCCAGTTCGCTCGGCCACTTCATGCTCGAATGCGGGATCGTAACGGCACATTAACTCGTCTCCACTCACATTCACACACATCTTTCCGTTCACCATAAACGCGAGGCCTTTGAACATCTCCTTTTCCTCGATTTTAATGTCGGGGACATTGTCGAGATAGGTTCTTATACGGTCGGCGAGTTTTGTGCTATAGGCCATTCTTACTTTGGTTGGTCATGAAAGTTAACGTGTCGAAATACAAAGTCAAAATTGCATTTATACCTTTACCCGGAAAAGCGAGACTTGTTCCCTGATTATCGAGATGACGGATTGGTGGAGCAAGTACAACAAGGATTGCCCACGCAGGGAACTCGGGCAAAAAATTATAAAGATAACGCAGTGGCTGCCCGACAATTAAGTGATGCTTTAAGGCAAATAGTGAAGGAGCGCCAGGTTATCGTTGAGGCGTTAAGTTCACGTCGAAAGTGGTTGTCTGTGAGTTAGACAGGGGAGCGATCAGAAGGAAAGGCACAAGGTCCCATCGACAATCAGAGAACGCGCTATCAATACCTTCTAAAATCAGATGATCGATACGTACCGAGCCGGTCAACGACACCGTGTGTTTTCTACTCCTTTTATTTTGACAGAGTCGAAAAATTGAACTGGACGAGTCTCTGTAAATATGCCTGTTTTTTTAGATATTTGGCACAAAAACAGTCCCCAACGATGCAATCATCTCTGTTTTTAACCTCTACTTTAGAATGCGTCAATTCCGGTAGCAAAGGCGAATTAAAAGGAGGTAGGTTACAGGTAAGGCATAAGCTATAGGTATAGTGTAGCAGGGAACGCTTTGGAAGTGATAACGGAAGCGTTGGTTTGTTCCAGGACTTCGCATCCATGAGCTTAAGTTTTAAGTGGAATATTAGAACTGGTTTTCTTATTCATATGACAATGCTTCTCTTGTAGTGACCAGGTTTGCCCCTTTCGCCGGAAGGATTGTTGCGAGATATGACCCGAGCGTAACGATCAAAATCCAAATGATAATTGCCGTTAATGAAATCGTCAAGGTCAGTGTTGTCTTAAACGAAATATGTCCGATGAATTTGCCCATGAAGTAGGAGAGTCCCAGAGAAACTATGAAAGCGATCACGATGCTTAGTATGCCTATCGTTAGCCCCTCTGCTACTATCAGGTTCCTGATTTTCTTTGGCGTTGCACCGATAGCGCGCATTACACCGATCTCTCTTGTTCTCTCAAGTATGTTCATGCTGATGGTTGATGTGAGTCCGAGTGTACCAACGACTGCCATGAGTATAGCTAATGCCAGCAGGGAATTAACTAAAACTTTCATATGCGCGGCTACTGCATTGTGTAGCAGCCAAACGGGTGTGGTTGAACTCACGTTAACTTGAGAATCCTCCAGTATCCGATCAATCTCGCGATTCATTTTAAAGGCATAATCTTTCGAACGATCCGTATATCCAATGCGGATCATTTTGACCTGATTGATAGATCCATTCAGTCTTGCAAATGACTTGATTGAAACATAAGCTGCGGCTGAAGATCCGATGTCTTCTGTAAAGCCAATGACTTTCCACTTCGTCGGCTTGTCTTCCAGCGTTAGTGAAATTTCATCGCCAGGTTTGATTTCAGAACTTCGCGCCATTTGATTTAGCACGACTTCGTTTGTCCCTTCCTCAGTTAGCCATTTACCCTCGGTGATTGTTGGATTCAAGAGTTTTGTATCAACCGGCAAGGCAAGAATCGTGAAGCTACCGTGTCCTTTGTCGGGATAAGTCTTTGTTATTTCGTAATTGCTTTTTCTAACAATGGACGTTGAAGAGTAATCCCATCCCTCAACAGTTGTAACTCCTTTCAACGTTGCTATTTTATTTAGCAGACTATCGGGAAAAACGCGGTCCATCAATTTGACCTCCTGATCGTACCGACGCTGAACATAGATTCGCTTAAGGTTTTCATCCCATGCATCTGACACATTAAGGGCAGTCATGAACATTGCACCTCCCGCACCGAGCAAACCCAAAGTCAGGGCGAGGCGTGATCGCTGGCGAAAAGCGTTTCTCAATGCAAGCCTGAAGGTATCGTTGAAGCTATTTGAGAGTTTGGAGAGGATTGTATTTGTACTCGATCCTGCTGATACACCGAAGTTGTCAAGCGCGGCACGAACGGGAATCCAGCTTCCCCGAAACAGCGGAAATGCAGCTGTTGTCAACGGAATTCCGATGCCTGATAGGATTTGAATCGCAGGCACTGTCCATGGAATAGAGCTATCGGTGATCTCAAGGTTTAGAAGTCCTGCTATTTGCGTGAAAAATCCGTAGGCTGCGAGTCGACTCAGCGGTATGCTGGCAACCAGCGCGATGATGCAAATAACTACGAGCATCAAAAGATAAAGGCTGGCGATTTGCGTTGAGGTCCCTCCGATAGTTTTCATTACACCGATCTGGCGGACTTGCTTTACCATCAGCGTTGCCATAGAGGTTGCTACGAGGATTGATCCAAGCACAAGGATCATGAAGCAGAAGATTGTAAATATGGTGAGCACAGCGTTCATCTGGCTTTGGTGTGGATGTTTGCCGGGAGGCGGAACTTGTATTTCGTGAATGCTGAGCCCTTTTGACTTTAGCAAGTCGGCGACCTGTTCGGAAGTTCTTGTGATGTGAGAACTTGAGAATGGATTCTCGTTTACCTGAATTCTCAGCAAATCAAAATCCTGCGTTTCACCAAACTGATGCAAGCCTTCTAAACTGATGTAGGCATATCCGGTTTGTTCCTGCCACGCCGGCGCCAATCCTGGGTCATGCACAATCCCGGCGATTTTCAAGGATCGCGCTTTACCATGGGGAGTACGGATAAGGACTTCGTCTCCTGCATTTGCTTGCATTACCTGAAGCGCTGTACGTTCAACCAACATGCTTCCCGGCGAAGGGCTCCGAGCTCCCGATACTGGCAACACTTTACTGATTTCCATTCGGCTGAAGTCATCGATCACAAAGAGTAGAAGGGGATACCAGCGATCATTGACTTTCATCCTCGCGGTAATCGTTGCGCGCCTTTCAGCTTTTTTTATTCCGGGGAATGCCCTCACACTGTCGAGCAGCTCATCAGAAATTTTGCCTTCGAATTCAATTGTTGCCGATGCGGGCTCGGTGCTCAAATAATTTGCAGCCATCTCGCGACTAATAACCGCGTACCCCCCGAGTATTGAGCCGATGCCAAATACCCCTATGGCTATTGCAAGGACAAGCATTAAATTCCTCGAATAGTTGGAGGTAAGGTCGCGGATGACCTTCATATATCTTGGTTTCATTCCTTCGTTGGTTAAGCGTGAGCAGGTTCAGCTAAAGTGATTACTCCATCAGCGATTTTGATGGTGTTCCCGAAGTACGACGAGAACTCGCGCTCATGGGTGACTACGACTACTGTTTTCCCAGATCTCGCAAGATGTGCGAACAATTCGAAAATGGCGGTGGCAGTATGTGAATCGAGATTTCCGGTTGGCTCGTCGGCAACAATCAACGGAGGGTCATTGGCCAGCGCTCTTGCGATTGCGACACGTTGCTGCTGGCCTCCGGAAAGCGTTGATGGAAACTTGTCTGCCTGGTCTTTGATATTGACCATCTCAAGCAAGGCCAGGGCGCGTTCTCTTCTGTCTTTCTTCGGATAGGTATTGCAGAAGTCCATTGGCAACATCACGTTCTCCAGAATAGTGAGCGTAGGAAGCAATTGAAAAAATTGGAAAACGACACCAATGTTTTTTCCCCGCCATGATGCGAGCTCCGATTCCGAAAGCTTATCGACATGAATTCCATTAATGACGACCGTACCTCCAGTTGGCCGATCGATTCCAGTGATAATGTTGAGTAGCGTTGATTTGCCGCTTCCCGACTTGCCGGTAATGGCAACCAGCTGTCGGCTTTCTATCATCAACGACACGTCCTTTAAAGCCTGAAAGCTGCCGGACGCAACAGGGTACGATTTGGAGACATGGCTTAACTTGATAAGCGTTTTACTTTGTTCATGATTCATAATGTTTTTCGGCAACATTATGGCCATAAAGGTTGATACTCGCCCACGGTATCCTATTGGACGTCCGGCCAGGTAATATTTTTCTTGTACTCTGTTGGTGTGAGTCCCGTAAACCTTTTGAATATCAGGTTGAACGTTGATTTTGATTTGAAACCTGCCTCAAGAGCAATACCGAGTAGATTGTAATTCTGTTTTTGAGGATCGGTCATCAGGCGTTTGACTTCCTCAACCCGATACTTATTAATAAAGTCGTAAAAGTTTTCCCCAAGTTCGTGATTGATCAGGTGCGATAGCTGATTTCGATTCAGACCGATTTGTTGAGAGAGCGAACTCAACGATAACTCGGGATCAAGGTACGGTTTTGTGCTCGTCATAAATGCTCTTAGCTTCTCTACTAATTCTTGATTCGGCTTCTCGCGGTTTCCGACCACCGTTTCCTGGGACGGAGCTGTAATGTCTATTATAGTATTGAATATTTCCCTTTGCAGAATGCCTTTGTAACCAAGTGCAAATATTGACAGGGACAGGACGATGCCAATTGCTTTCCATAACCAGTTCATGATCTCCAGGTGAATAACAGCAAACAGTGCGAATAGGAAACACACGCTTATGGCAAGAAACACGCCCATAAAAAAACGCACCCAAGAGATGCTTACGTCCTCGGTGTTTGAAACTTCCTGCCTGAGCATGTTCTGAAATTCCCGCCACTTTTTGTGAATGGCATATTGGTAAGCCCAGAATTGAATCACAACGGTGATCCAAAAAATAGTAAATGGCAAGCGCGGGCTATGATCAAGAAATTTTCTAATTACATTGTCGCTAAGGAACGATCCGAAGGAAATTGATAGGAAGATGAGTACGAGAAAAGGAATGAAGTGCAGGGCGGATGATAAGGAGAATCGAATTCTACCGCCAGTCAACTCGACAATGTAAAACCAAAGCAAAGGGGCAATGACCAGGAATGTCGGATCACCCAACGTATAGGCTTTTAAAGAGAAATGATTGATGACATCGCCAGCATACCGCAGGTGAAAGGTGCTGAAGGTTAGCGCTCCGAGCAAGATCGAAAGGAACATATTTGCCCGTGTTTTTCGAACCCCTTTTGTGTTCAACAGCAGGATAACGAACACACCGAGGACAATTCCTCCATTAATGAAGATCTGGAATAGCTGGCTCATTGAATGAATCCGGTGGAGGATAAAGGCCCAAATTTAACTCAAATCACGCGACCAACGGCGTAAATTGAGTCCATTGGGATGTATTGGACGTGGTTTTTTGCATTATAGGGCGGGAATTTTGCTGATCCTTTCTTCGCGACATTAATTGCGATCACCCACGACAAAGTTCGAGCAAAGTTCGGAATTCACCTCCTAAGACCATTAAAAGAGATGTCGTCGTTTGCGTTTGGCACGTTTAGTTTCGTGACGTGTATCCGAGAGGGAGTGATCTCGGTACTTTTCTTAAAGACTCTTGTAAGATGTGTCGCTTATTAAGCCCGGTTCTTGATACGATCTCTCAAAGTCTTTGCCGTCCTTTTTTGCTTA
>CBHTUB010000166.1:0-11388 GCA_966095595.1 uncultured Chryseosolibacter sp.
TATACTGCTCATCCGTCACTTTTTCCATCCAATCCACAACTTTGCCGTCAAGCTGTTCCTGAATGGCGATGTGTGTCATCGCGACGGTCGGTGAAGCGCCGTGCCAATGTTTTTCGTTTGGCGGAAACCAGACCACATCGCCGGGACGGATTTCTTCTATGGCTCCTCCCTCGTGCTGCGCCCAACCGATCCCGGATACTACGATCAGGGTCTGACCACGCGGGTGTGTATGCCATGCGGTCCTCGCGCCGGGCTCGAACGTTACAATGGCAGCTGCTGCACGCGTATGCTCGTTTGGCTGAAACAGCGGATCGATGCGGACCGAACCGGTAAACCAGTCAGCAGGTCCCTTGCCCGATGGTTGTGAGCCTAATCTTTTGATCTCCATATGATGCTAATTTACGTCATGAAATGTATTGTACTTTAAAAAAATCTGAGCCATGTGCGTCATATACTGACATTTCTTTGTGACGGACACCAAACCGGCGAAGGCGTTGGATCACGCCATCCTTGCCGTTGAGAGTGGACAGATAAAGCTTTTTGTTCAGGGCGATTTCGTTTCCAGCACCTTTGCAGCAATTCACCGGTTTTGGGCCTGCGATTGATACACCTGCCCGTCAGAACTTCTGGACTCAGCCTTTGGCTGTGGTATGCAGACCGTGACAACAGTGAGCTCATTGCTTTCGATCTCGATATAACCTCCCAACACTTCGAGGGCTTTCTTGACCATAAACAAACCTAACCCATTGCCTATGGATTTCTCGGAGCCACGATAGAACATATCGAATATCCGGTCCTTGACTTCCGGAGATATACCTGTACCGTTGTCCAGCACCTGTATCACCATATTTTGGCCTTCGTTGCGGAGCAGGCATTTCACAAATGGATCGACGGGTCCGCGGAAGACGATACTGTTTTCCATTAAGCTCAAAATGATGAGATTGACCAGCACGGGGTCACCCATGAAGGCTTCTCCGAGCTTATTCTCAACTTCTATTTTAACCCCATTGTCCGCATTAAAATCGTCGAGCTGATTTAGTATCGATTGGATGAATGGGGCAGTGGCGATGGTTTTGTCCTGACGTTTTGCACGGAAGAGCGCGCCTGTTTCGTTGAGTCTCTTGAGCAATCGAAGCATGGCCGTTGCTATTCTTTCGATCGTGGCAAAGAAAGCCGCCGATTCGGTTTGAGGATTGTTCTGCTTGCCCAGATTCGCCAGACCGAGCAGGGAAGTAAGCGGGCCTCTCAGGTCGTGGCTCGACCTGTACAAAAATGTGTCGAAGCTTTCATTCGTCTCGATCAGCTTTTTGATCGTGCGCCGCAGTTCCTCCGTTCTGCTCTCCACAATTTTTTCAAGGTTGGAATTTACCCTTTGAAGCTCTTCGTTTACAGCCGTCACTTCCTCATTGGCGTGTTCCAATTTTTCGTTCTTGTCCTTGATCTCTTCCTTTTGGGCTTCTATCGTTGCCGTGCGTATCTTCACGAGACGCTCGAGCTTTCTCCTCTGGCCAATGAGGAACTTTATCCTGATGTAAATGATGCCTATAACCAACATTACCAGGAGAACAGCAGCGCCTATCCGCACACCGAGGCGCTCATGCCACCGGGCCAGCACGATGATCCTGATGCTGGCAGCTTCTTCATTCCAATAACCATTGCTATTGGTCGTACTCACCCTGAGGGTATATTCACCTGGAGGCAGGTTGGTATACGTGGCTGTTCTGTCTTCCCTGATATCGTTCCAATGATTGTCGAATCCCTCGAGATAATACCGGTACAGGTTCTTCTTTGGGAATTTATATTCGATGCAGGCGAACTCAATTGAAAAAACATTTTGATCAGGCTGGAAGACGATCTGTTTTGTATTCGAGATGCTTGTGGTGAGAAGTCCGGACTTGTCCCGGATGCCGACCATGTCGTGGAACAGGCTGAGCTTTGTAAACAGCACTTTCGGTTTGCTGTAGTCTTCCTGCATCTTTTCGGGGCGGAAGACATTGAGGCCGTTTGTACCGCCGAAGTAATATTCACCCGTAGAGCTTTTTAGCCTGGCCCCGTCGTTGAACTGGAGCCCCTGCAAGCCATCGGCTATCGTGTAGTTGTACAGTTCCTTCGTAACCGGATCATACCGGTGCAAGCCATCAAACGAGGTAAACCAAAGATGCATTGAATCGTCTTCGAGTACGGACGGTATGTTGCTTTCGCTGTATTCCGGAATAGCCTGCTCAAACTTGAATGTTTCCGTATTAAAACGGATCAGCCCCTTGCTGTCTGTACCGACAAGAAGATTTCCTTTGGAATCGAGCCGAAGCTCCAGGATCTCATTGGTAGGGAAGCTGGTAGAATCTCCAGAGAAATGCAGGAACGATGTAAAGGACTCGGTCGACGCATCGTAGCGGTGGAGTCCGGCAAGTCGTGTTCCCATCCACACGGCACCTTGCCGATCCTGTAGCATGCTGAACACCGAAGCGGTATTGGAGTTGACAGGATTGGGTCCGCGGATCCGGAGACTTTTAAAGATCTTGCGCTCGGGAATAAATTCGTCCAGCCCACCGAGCAGTCCCACAAAGATACGTTTGTCACGATCCTGCAACAGCGACCATACATAATTTGTGGTGATGCTTAACGTGTCATCCGGATCGTGAAAGTATCGCGAAAAAGTGTTTGTCCGGGTATCGAGATAATTGAGCCCTCCGGCATAGGTTCCGATGTAGAGATTGTTCTTGTCATCAACAAGCAAGCTTTTCGCAACGTTGGTGCTAAGGCTGTTCTTATCCGAAGGTGAATGCAGATAGGAAGTAAACTGTTTCGTTTCGGGATCGAACCGGTACAAGCCCGCGCCATCCGTTCCGATCCATATTTTCCTGTTGTGATCTTCAACAATGGCCAGCACCGAGTTCTTTCCGAGCCGTTCCATGTTTGCGTCGAAGAACTGATAGTGTTCCAGACGCGGGAGATCTCCGGGGATAAATGCCAGGCCGACGCCGAAAAGCCCAACCCAATAGTTGTTTTGGTCGTCGATGAATATTCGCTGAACACCACCGTTTTCAAGGGCCTTGTTCTTGCGGTCAAGCATGTGTGTGAAGTGACCGTCATGCCCAAGGCGGTACAGTCCAGCACCATCTGTTCCGACGATGAGCACACCATTTCGATCTATCGCCAGTCCACCGATGATGTTGCTGCCGAAGGAGGCCTTTTTCGGATCGTATCTGAAATATTCAAATTTGTCGTCGTTTTCATTTTCCAGGCGGAGCACACCACCTCCGTTGGTTCCTACGTAGATCACGCCAGATGAATCCTGGACAATGCCTACCATAACGGAGCTCGTGAGACCATCCGGCGCGTCACCGTGGTGAATTGTTCTTTCGACCCCCCGCGGCCCGAGGATATTGATCCCTTTAGCAGTGCACACCCAGATCTTGCCGTTTCGGTCTTCGAGCAATGCATTGACAGCGTTGTCCGACAAACCTGTTCCGTCGGCATGGTTGTAGTAGCGTGTGATGGAAAGCGTTTCGAGATCGATCCTGTTCAGACCCCAGTATGTACCCGCCCAGAGCTGACCTTTTCCGTCTTCCATCAGGCAAAGTATGGTATTGTGACTAATGGTATTGCCATCGGATGGCACTGACACAAAGTTCCGAAAGGTCTCGGTTTCGCTATCGTAAAGGTTGAGACCATTATATGTTCCCACCCATAATCTTCCCTTGCTGTCGACAAGAAGGCTACGGATCACATCATTGCTAAGACTCACCGAATCGTGGTCGGAATGACTGAAATGCACAAACGAGTATCCGTCAAACCTGTTAAGTCCGTCGCCCGTTCCTACCCAGATAAATCCGTTGCGGTCTTTGGTAACACACGACACGTTGTTTTGCGATAGCCCGTGTTCGGTGGTGAAGAGATTGCTGTAAACATAAGTTACCGGAGGTATCTTCTGGCACAGTCCATCGTGACTGAGGCAAAAAACAGCAAGAGCAAGAAGTAAAATGATTCTTCTATACTTCGATGAGGATAGAATCGTTTCGGAGCAAGACATGCTTTATTTTTGGGTGGCCAACTGATTAATAATTTAAGTAATCGTATAATACCCCGAAAGCCAAAGTCCGGTTATTTCTTGAAATAGTTTCTCATTAAAGTTGCGGATTTGCCTCGAACCAGTAAGTATCCGGAGGCCAGGCGATCAATCTACAAGCAGCTTATTGATCTCGCCGATGAGCTCGGCTTTTAATTCTGGCCGGGGTGCATCATCACGCACGAGATTGCCCTCCTTGTCAAAGAGTAAATAGGTGGGATATTGTTTTACGGAGAACTTTCGTTCGATCATGGCCTGCTGCTCGTCGGGCAAACGATAGTGCACTACATTCGGCCCCGTTAAATTCATTTGTTTGATTAGGTTTTCCCAGGTCTTTTCGGGAGAGTTATTGGCCAGGTACATGAAGATCACTTTCTTGTCTTCAAGTTCTTTTTTCACCGCCCCCACAAACGACATTTGTTGTCTGCATGGACCACACCATGTGCCCCAGAAGTCCAGATAGATGACGTTTCCCTTGTACGGAGAGATCAGGTCCTGAAAAAGGATCTCGGCATCCTTCGACTCTTTCAGATGATCGGTATTTTTCAGGCTCGATGAATATGACAACTGCGTGTTGCTGAGCCTCACATAATAGTTGTTAACGGCCATTATATAATCACGGAGGGGCTGTATCGTTATCCGGTCTCCCGACAATACGAGATCGCTTTTAGACAAAGGTATTCTGCCCTGTTCCATGACACGGTTCAACGCCTGTGCGATCAACAGCTGCTTAAGGGTGTTGTTGTCGATCAACGTGTCGATATTCGTCAGCGCACTGCTTCTCATTTTTTTGTTCAGGAGTTGTGTGCGCAATTCGGGCAACGAATCCACAATATCCAGTTTGTCGACAAGGCTGTTGATCTCTGCGGAAATTGCTGCGTAGGGTTTGAGCGCCTCGGTAACCTTAGCCTGGTCTGCCTCCGATTTGGGCTTCTGTGAAAACAGGATGGTCAGCATCTCTGAATACCGCGTAACGGTTTCTTTGTCGTGCTCACTGAAGTTCCGGCGTTCTTTCAAATCCATCAGAACATCGGCGTCGGTGATTACTATTTGTCGCGGCATCATCTTGCCTGTTTCTTCATCTTTATATAATGTTCCAATGTCTTCATGATATCCGATGTAATCCCTGATAAAACTGGCATAGTCACGAAGGAGTGTAAAGTAGATCTCGTCCGTACCTTCCGAGATGGAATCGATAAATGCCATGTAACCGCTCTCAAATGCGGGATTTTCTTCTTCGCGCTTATCGAAACGGTGCTGCATCAGGTCGACAAGTAGCTGATATTTTTCAAACGCATATTGAAAATTGCGGAACCTGTGTGAGATCGAAGGATTTCTTTTGATATAATCCTCCAAATGACGGACCCTGTTCTCATACACCGATCTGGCCTCATTGAGATACTCCAGGTCGGATGCCGTTTTATCTTCCACCTCCCGGCGGTTGAAGTACTCCATCGAAAAATGATAACCAGCCAGCTCATTGTGGAGTCGTGCGTGCTCGCCCATGTAGAGGATCTGTTTGGGCTTGTTCAGCAACGCCTTCCAATCGGCTTCTGGATTAGAGGTGGCATCGGGGATATAGTCCGCCAGATCGGCAAACAGGAAGATCGTTTCTCCAGGCTCTACCACATCGAGTTGCGTGAGCCTTCCCCAGTCAAGATAAATTTGCTGGCTGTTCACCACCGGGAATTTTACCGAGAAACGGCCGAGTGAATCGAAGTCCGCGTAGTAGGTGATAGCATCGTCCTGAATGAAATCCGGTACGGATACCTCAAAGGGACCCTTCTTGCCGAAGCTGCCGGAAGCCTCACGAAGGTATTTGTCCAGATTCCGGTAGTAGCCGATGATCGTAACAGTATCTGATTTAAATCCTGAATTCTTGAAAGCCTGGTGATCGGGTGTGTTGTGGGGAGAGGGGCCTGCATCGTCAGCCTTGAATTCGGACTTGCCCTTGCTGTTCGCAATAACCAGCGATTCGTTATTTTTTCGGATGGCGACCTTCAGGGTTTCTGTCAGTGACCCGTTTTTAAGCTTTATCAGTACTTGATTATTCCTGGAGGAGACATGGTCATACTCCCAGAAATGATTCTTATAAATAGCAAACCGTTCGAAGAATCCATATTCCCAGTTATTGGTTTTTACGTTGATCCAGTTGCCGGTTATTTTCTCCGGAATATTGTGCTGGGCTTGTGCCATGTTCATGAGAAAAAGCAGTGCAATACAAAGTGTGCGGGTGTGTTTCATTTTTCTTGGGGTTTCGCCGGATCAGTGATGCTAACCTTAAATGTAAATAATACACTTTAAACTTTATAACACTATGGATGAGGTCGACTTTCCGATTTAAGGTGTGTCTTTGTATAGCGTTATAAATCAGAAGTTTATCGAAAGTCGGTCCTGAGAGGGATCACCCGATTTTTTCGGTCATAAGGCCTTTTTGGAATGTCATGTACCGGAAAAAGAGCAAGGCTCGCTTGTCGCGTGGTGTATACGCATCAGATGCGAATTCCGGATTTGTCCCGGGTACTTGTGATCGGCAGGTCTGCGGATTGCAAGCTGCATAATTTCCGGAATATATTTTTGAATTTATAAGCAGATGACATATTACATGATCAAACGACATGCGTGATGTTTATGTGGATCATGGCTGCGATTTTACACCGTAATGCACCAACGATTGCAGAAACTATCCCATTCGGTTGTTTGCTCAGACGATGACACCAGCTTCTAAATAACATCCATAGCAGCGATATGAACAGCATACCTTCGGGCCATGAATCCACTGGCGTATGGGACTGCTTAAAGGTAGGCTGCTGTTGACATTTGTTTTGTTCATCGTATCATTTGCAGCATCTTCGCAGGGAGTCATCAGCTCGAATGCATCCGGCAAGTGGGAGAGCACTTCCACGTGGTCGTGCAGCTGCGTTCCGAACGCCACCGACGATGTGAAGATCTACCACACCATCAACATCGATAATACAACGGGAAATGCGTTTGCCAATTCAGTTACAATTGAGAACAGCGGATCGGCGAGCGCAATCCTCAATGTAAAAAGCGCGGCAAAGCTTACCGTATCGAACGACGTGGCGATCAACGGGAAATCAAACGCCTATGCCGCCGAGCTGAATGTATCGAACACCGCACAGGTAATTGTTTCAGGATCCGTAGCGCTTACCAGAGATCAAAGCTATTCTTCGCGCTCAAGGATCAGACTCACCAATACTGCCAGCCTGAAGGTCTCCCGCGATCTCACGTTAACGTATCTCGACCAGACCACAACTACGGAAACCGACTACGAACTTTCCATAGGAACAACTTCAGGTGACGCGCCGGTGCTGGACGTGGGCGGTGATCTCATTCTTATATTCAATTCACTCAGCGATAATACCTTGAGCATCCTGGCCGACAATTCGTCAACCGTCAAGGTCGGCGGAGACCTCGAGATGCAGATGATCGACGGAGGTACTTCCAATGGGGGACGCATTCAGGTTGCCACCAACACGAATGCCACACTGGACGTAACCGGCACCATTTACTTTAACTATAGCGATACCCAGCCGCGCAGCGACCAGGAAATTGCGTTAACGCTGAATGGGTCATCGGTTGTCACTACCGGGGCGCTCACGATGGTCGCATATGTTACCACCAGTTCGATCAACAATTATCTCCGGACTTATTCCAGCAGTCACCTTCTTGTCAAGGGCACACTTTCTTACACCGCAAGCACTCCGACGGCCTCTGTCGATAACAGGATAGAGGTGAATGATAACAGTCTTGTCGAGTTGCAGGGTGACATCATCAATCGGAACGAGGGCAGCTTTGAATTTTTCAGCACTGGCACGCTCAAGCTGAATGGTACGGTATCGCAGACCATGCCTTACATCAAATCAGGCACCACTGTCAAGAATTTCATTTACGATAACTCATCCGGTATTCCGTTAAGATTGGCTTCGCCGGTAACGATCGGACTGGCCCTGACATTGTCGAACGGCATCATTGAGTCCAGCAGCACGAATACACTAATACTTGCCGATGGCGCAACAACGTCGGGGGCAGGGTCATCGACCAGTTACATTACGGGGCCCGTGAAAAAGTTGGGAGGCACATCTGCCAACGATGTTACCTTTCCGATCGGCGACGGCAGTGTCTGGGCGCCGGTAAAGATCGCAGGAATCTCGGGAGCGGATAATACAACCACGATCACCGTGCGATATTTTGCCAGCCCTTATAGCAACCTCACGACCGACGGAACATTCTCTCATGTGAGCGGAGAGGAGTATTGGGACGTAGCGGTTTCCGGCACTGTGCCGACGCTTAACCTTACACTTTACTGGAAGGATGCGTGCCGGAGTGGGATATATGACATCGCCAGTGGTGACCTTACGGTCGGACATTTTAATTCGTCTGCGGGCACATGGAGCAGGATAACGTCTGCGGTAGACGCCGGATCAGCGATCTGCGATGCCTACACTGCTGCCGGAGAAATTGGGTCGATCACAGCCAATGGCGTCAACTCGTTTAGTCCCTTCACGTTCGTGTCGCAAAATAATTTCAATACACTGCCCGTAACATTGATTGCTTTCGAAGGGGAGACCACCGAAGAAGGTCAGGTACTGCTGAGTTGGGAGACTGCTTCCGAGATCAACAGCAATTATTTTATCATTGAACATTCGCCCGATGGTAAGAGCTTTAGGGAGCTTGCCCGGAGGGAAGGCGCAGGCTCAGCGGTTGGTGTGCATTATTATACATTGGTCGATCCAACGCCCGTTGGTGGCCACAATTATTACAGGCTGTCGCAGGTTGATCTCGACGCGACTAGAGTCATTTTGGATGTCATTCACGTCAATGTGGACAGGCACGACCCGCAGGTCCAGTTATACCCCAACCCCGCAAAACTGAACGAGCCTATCAATATACTTACCGATAGCGAAGAAACACTGACCTGTCAGATATTCAGTCAGGGCGGTCAGTTGATCGGGGAGTTTAGGCTGGAGCGCCCGTTCACGATCAGGCCTCATTCAACCCTTCAACCGGGAGTATATTTTATCATGATACATTCTGCTTCAAAGAGATCGCTGAAGGCATTCACGATCACAGAATGAAAAATTTAACAAAACCTGTCCGTCGATAGGCAGGGAAAGGCGACTTAAATATGCTTCGGCCCACAATCATAAATCACTCATCATCATTTCTCCCTTTCAGCCGCTTCACCCTGCCTTTTCCAAAGTTCCTTTGCCAGCTTGTCGACCAGCGCTGTGTAACGTTCCGTGTCTGCCTGTAATGTGTCGTTGACATAGAACTTTGGCCGTCGGTCGCCGATCATGACGAGGCGATAAGTGTTGCCTGCGGGGTCGGTTGTGGTGATCGTGTTGAGGTAATTGCTTTCGTCAGTTTCTTCCGTGCCAGGGAATTCGACTTCGGTGGTTTGTTGTTTTGTCTGTGTAGCGCGAGCAGGGTCATCGGCATGACTGAACAGCCAAAGGGAAAAGGTCGCAGCAATGACGAGTCCGGCCGCGAGGGCATAGTACACATTACGCCTCGATCTGGCAGCGCCCATAACCGGCGCGTGATCCTGTTTGACCACCGGTGCCATCAGCATGTAGCCCTTTTTGGGAACCGTTTTTATAATGTCTTTGGTGTCGTCTTCCAGTAACTTCCTCAGCGAAGATATCGCTTGTGTGAGGCCCTCGTCAGCACCCGCGTAATCGTTCCAGACGTCGCGGATCAGTGTCTCGCGTGCAACGAGGGTTCCAGGGGTGTTTAGAAGTGCAACGAGGACTTCCATGAGCCTCGGTTCCAGGTGATGCTCAGCCCCCGTCGATATGTCCTTCACCGAGTGAACTTGCCGATCAACCAGAAAGCGACTGTTGAGCAAATACGTATCATTTCTCATACCTCAGTCCTTGAAAAACGTTAAATATACATTTCTATAGGGAATCTTCAGTTAATCTAAAGCTTTTCCAAATGTCTGCAGGCCACGATTCCATTCAATTTTGCGTCAAGATTTTAAACGATGTCAATACATTCAAACACGCTGGTGGCGCTGATCTGCGGGATCATACTCCTCGTCAGGACCGAAGGCCAAACGCAAACTGACAAGGGGTATTCCCGTGAAGTCGAAGAACGCATAAGCCGGGTAGAAAATAACCTCGTATCGTGGGTAAAGCTGGATAGCTCACAGAACTGGAACATCTACCAAAGAATGAAAGACCTTGGCATAAAAGGTGTGAGCATTGCGGTGATCGACAATTATAAACTTGATTGGGTGAGATCATACGGTTTCGCCGATACCCTTGAAGGCGGGGCTGTCACGAACGAAACGCTTTTTCAATCTGCGTCCATCGGCAAATCCATTAACGGTCTTGCTTTTGCCATGCTTCAGCAGGATCGAAAAGTGGATCTCGGAATGGACATCAACTTCTATCTCCGCTCGTGGAGGTTTCCCTACGATACTGTTTCAAAGGGGAAGAAGATCAATCTTCGCCAGATATTGAGTCACACTGCGGGCCTGACAGTGCACGGGTTTGATGGATATAAATGGGATCAACCGTTGCCCGACCTTTTGCAGATCATCGATGGAAGAAAACCTGCCAACAATCCGGCGGTGAGATCTGCATCGGAACCGGGAAAGAAATTTCAGTATTCAGGCGGAGGCTATGAGATAAGTGAATTGTTATTGGAGGACGTGACAGGCGAGTCGTATGAGGAGTTTGTATCCAGGTCCATTTTCAAACCGATCGGGATGACGAACAGCACATATCAGATGAAGCCGACAACGCATTCATGCGCTACAGCCTATCGCTCTGACAGAAGGGACATCGGATGCAAATATCATTTATATCCCGAGAAAGCCTGTGGGGCAGGACTGTGGACAACGGCAACCGATCTTGCCCGATTCATCATAGAGATACAGCTGGCACTGAACGGGAAGTCGAAGATTCTCACCAGGGAATCGGCAAAGCTTATGTTGACGTCAGTCCCCGGGTCTTCAAACTATGCCCTCGGAGCTTTTGTCGAGAGGAGGGGGCGGGAGAGTTTTTTTCAGCACAGCGGATTAAACGAAGGTTTTAGCAGTCAATATTATGGCTCCCTGGCGACTGGTAGAGGTGTCGTTGTGCTCACGAACAGTGACGACATGAGTTTTCTGGAAGAGATCGTGAACAGTGTTGCCACGGTTTACGGATGGAAAGATTTTTACCCCTACGTACCTAAAAAGATTGTCAATGTTCCGGACAAGGTGTTGGCGCGTTATGTTGGCATCTACGAATTTGATAACAGTGACTCCGGCCCCGTCATTTCAAAAGAGAACTGGAGCTTATATC
>CBHTUB010000167.1:0-11365 GCA_966095595.1 uncultured Chryseosolibacter sp.
TTCTTCCAGGTCATGCCCTGGATTCAGGTTGCCCAGGTCCACGATCCTGTAGTTGCCGGTGCCGCGTTTCAGGTTGTATAATTTTTTTCTTACCTCATCGGCAGGGTTTATCGACGGAGTATTTTCAGAATGGCCCCTATTTTCATTGATCCCGAACACTGCAATATTGGCATTCCTATGGTCAGGCATTTTTTCCGTATAGGCCCTTATGCTTTTGAAGAAGCTGGAAACAGAAGTAATGTCAGCATAGATACTTTCATCGATCGGGGAAAAGAAAATCGTCATGTCCATATTCACGGATTTGGTTGTGAATATATGCTTTGTCGGCGAAAAAATAACCCCTTCAGCCCAAGGCCCTGGATTTGGTTGGCGTGCTGGGCGTATTGAATACCATTTTGAATTCGTTATGACGACGAACTATAAGTGAAAAACGCAAGATTCCCGGAGGGACGGGAAAGGATAAAAAAAGCGAACACCCCGACACGGGCCGGAGTGTTCAGAACTTAACCTTATACTTAACTGGATAATTTTATGCGACGGACAGCTCGGAATTTTTTTCTGCATTGACCAGCGGAACCAATTGCGCATCTGGCGCGAGAATAATTCCTACCCCTTCGATCTTTGACCATTTTGCCAATGTTTCCAACCCTACTTTTCCGGCAAGGTAGTGCTTGCCATGTGAAGCGTATCCCGACATAAACTCTATAAAATCGCTGACACCGATGTTTATGCCGTCCTCGAAGCTGACAAACACATCCGTCAGAAGATCATTGGAAAACTCGACGTCATGGGTCTGCTGCAGCTTTTTATACTCGTAGGCGTATTGATAGGTAAGCGCCGAGATATCAGAGAGCACTGCCGAACCTGTTGGATAACTTCCCGCACCTTTACCAATGAAGATCTGCTTTTCGGCAAACGCCCCCTGTACCTGCACCGCATTGTACTCATTTCGTACCGATGCAAGCGGATTGGTCGTAACAACAAACTGAGGGGCTACAAATCCGAAGACCTTATTGCCGTGTCTGAAAGCGCGGGCTACAAGTTTGATGGTATATCCCTTGTCGCGCGCAAATTTCAAGTCGAGCTCCGATATGCGGTCGATGCCGATGTTGATGACATCTTCAGGCTTCACGAATACGCCGAACGTGTGTGCGATGGCAATCACCAGCTTGTACTTGGGGTCGTAGGCCTTTACGTCGAGCGTCGGATCGCTTTCGGCAAAACCCAGTTCCTGAGCTTGCTGTAGCGCCTCATGGTAGCTTTTCTTCTCGTCAAAAACTTTCGTCAGGATGTAGTTCGTAGAACCGTTGAAAATTCCCTCGATGCTTTGAATGAGATCGTTGTCATAATATTCTTCGAGATTCCGGATAATCGGAATGCTTCCGCAAACTGATCCCTCGTAGAGAACCGGTCGCCCTGTTCTTTTTTGCAGCTCATAAATTTCTTCAAGGTGCTCTGCCAGCATTTTTTTGTTCGCAGTCACTACCGCCTTGCCTTTTAGCAACGCTTCTTTCAGGATATCGAATGCGGCAGATGCATCATCGATCAGCTCTACGACGATGTCGATGTCCGGATCATCAAGGATCTCGGTTCTGTCGAATTTGAAGAACGAATCGGGCACAGGCCGTGCCTTGTTCCTGTTTTTAACACACACTTTTTTTATCTCCGCCTTGACACCCTGTGTTTCGTGGAGAACATGATATAATCCCTGCCCTACGCATCCAAACCCGAATAGTCCAAGTTTTAACTTCTTTTTCATGCGAGTACTTTGCTGCCCTGCAGCTGTTTGAAATAATGTTTGATAATGTTTTTTAATTGATCGAACTCCACAAGAAATCCGTCGTGGCCATAGATGGATGTCATCACCTCGAATGCGGCTCTGGGGATTTGCTGTGACAGGTATTGCTGCTCTGTTAGCGGGAACAGAATGTCGTTTTCAATACCAACGACCAGCGCTTTTGCCTTGATGGACTTCAGTGCGTGCTGAACACTTTGACGGCCCCGCCCTACGTTGTGGCTATCCATTACTTTCGACAAGGTCCAGTAAGTAAATGCATTGAACCTGTTTGCCAGTTTTTCTCCCTGGTAACGCTGATATGTAGCCGCCCGGAATTCATCGATCCGGCCATCGTTCTTTTCAGATTGTGTTTCGTCGTAGGTGTCGTAATGTCTGTATGAGATCATCCCGATAGCGCGTGCCGCCTTAAGACCTTCAATACCGGCCCGGGGCTCTTTGAGCTTCCAGGTCTGATCTGCTTCTATCGCCATCCGCTGAGCCTCGTTTAGTGCGATGCCCCACGCAGAGTGGAATGCGTTGCATGCGATCGGAATAATGTGTTCGAAGGCATCCGGTTGAAGTATCGCCCACTCGAGCACCTGTTGTCCACCGAGGGAACCGCCGATGAGTGTGTGGACCTTCGAAATTCTCAACTCCCGTCTCAGAAGGTCGAAAGCATTCACCACGTCGCGTGCCGTGATGAGCGGAAACTCATGGAACCATGGTGCTCCGGTTTTGGGGTTGATGCTCAATGGTCCTGTCGATCCATAGCATCCCCCCAGAATATTCGCGCAAATGATAAAATGACGCGACGGATCGAACGGACCATCATTGGAGAATAATCCTCCCCACCAGTCGGTGAAATCGGAATTACCCGTCAATGCATGGCATACCCAGACGACGTTGCTTCTGTCCTCATTCAGCTTACCCAGCGTCGTGTATTTTAACTGGAAGCCGGGCAATGTTGTCCCTGCTTCCAGTGTGAAGTTTTCCTTGTAGTGAAATGTGTGGTCCGTTCTTTCCATAGTTTGATTCTGTGAGTCTTTTCTCACGGCTCAGGCGATCAGTTCGCCCTGAAATACTTTCTCGAATGCCTGTTGAAAATCCGCTTTTATATCTTCAATGTGTTCGATGCCGACAGATACCCGCAGCAGATTCGGCAATACGCCGGCTGTCAGCTGTTCCTCGGTGGTAAGCTGCTGGTGTGTTGTTGCTGAAGGTTGAATGATCAACGTCTTCGTATCTCCGACGTTGGCCAGGTGACTGACGAGCGCAAGATTGTCGACAAACTTTGTCGTGCGCTGCTTGTCGCCCTTAAGTGTAAACGAGAGGACTGCGCCGAAACCGTTTCTCAAATATTTTTTTGCCAGCTTGTGATAAGTGCTGCTCTCGAGGCCGGGATAGTTAACACTTTCTACCAGCGGATGTTTTTCCAGCCATTGGGCGAGGGCAAGCGCGTTATCGACCGAACGTTGTACACGGAGGGAAAGTGTTTCGAGGCCCTGGAGGAAAAGAAACGAATTGAACGGGCTAACTGCAGGCCCGAAGTCCCTTAACCCTTCCACACGTGCGCGGATGATAAAGGCGATGTTGGGAAGTCCGAGCGGGTTATTTTCGCCGAACACTTCGCCGAACTTCAGGCCGTGATAACCTTCTGCCGGCTCACTGAACTGTGGGAATTTCCCATTGTTCCAGTTGTAGTTTCCTGCATCGACGATCACTCCACCAATTGACGTTCCGTGCCCTCCGATCCATTTCGTGGCAGACGCGACAACGACATTTGCGCCATGGTCTATCGGACGAAAGAGATATCCGCCGGCTCCGAACGTATTGTCAACGATCAGTGGGAGGTCGTGTTTTCGGGCAAGCGCAGCCAGGGCTGCAAAGTCCGGAATATTGAATCCCGGGTTGCCTATGGTTTCGAGATAAATGGCCTTCGTTTTTTCGTCGATCAGCTTTTCAAATGCTGCAACGTTGTCGCTTTCTGCAAATCGTGCGTCGATGCCCAATCTCTTGAATGCAACCTTGAATTGATTGTAGGTTCCTCCATATAGGAACGGAGAGGTGACAAAGTTATCGCCAGACTGAAGGATATTATTCAACGCGATGAACTGTGCTGCCTGGCCTGATGACACAGCCAGAGCCGCGACGCCGCCTTCCAGTGCAGCGATCCTTTTTTCGAAGACATCCGTTGTCGGATTCTGGATCCGGGTGTAGATGTTGCCGAACTCTTTCAGGGCAAAAAGGTTTGCACCGTGTTCCGAGTCCCTGAATGTATAGGAGGTTGTTTGATAGATCGGTACTGCGCGTGAACGTGTTGTTGAATCTATTTCCTGACCAGCATGCAGCTGTAGTGTATCAAAATGTAATGACATGGTTGTAATGTTTTAGAAGATGAATGATTGTTTTGGAATATGCAGTATGAACCCGTGGTGCCCTGTCACGAGGCAGGCGATACTGTTCGTTGCTGTGTGCGACTATCGGTCAGCAACCACAATCACAACAACATGCCATGCACATGCAGATGTTGTTGTCATCTTCGAAACAATAGATGTCAAATGATTCGAGCAGACTGTAAAACAGATCTTGTAAACCTGAAAGGCTTACCACATCCTGGAGTGTGTGAATGATGTTTTTCATTTTTTGATCGGTTTATATATCCTGAATTCCGACCGTCGGAACTCAGAGTCAGGATTTAGCACCTTTACCGCCAGCTGGCGGTGGGTTGCTAGCGCTTCACAGAGCCTGTCTCTCCGCGCTTCTTTATAAATCGATAAAAGCGGACGTGCTTATTTCGACTTGGTTATACAAACGTAGAGGTGGAATGATTGGTTTCCAAGCGTCGATGTCAAAAAATTTTCAGCGCATTGCTGACGACCGTTAGTGCCGGGCATTGAAAATGGTGAAAATCAGGAATTAAAACGATTGTTAGTGCCTCAGGTGTGTCACCGGCAGAACGACGGTAAAAGTAGATCCGATAAGCGCCTCGCTGTTAAAACTCACGTGACCATGCAGCCTTTCCACCGCGCGTTTCAGGATGTAGAGCCCAAGTCCGGTACCTTCTACGTGATCGTTTGCCCGGAAAAACATATCAAAGATCCTGGCTTGATAATCTGCCGGGATGCCGATGCCATTGTCTTCTACTTCGATCCTGATGTTGCCATCGTCCTGCGCCACATTGATACGAACGAATGACTCGCGTTCCGGATACGAGTATTTAATTGCGTTCTCGATAAGGTTTTGAACGATCGTGTTGATGATCGCCCATTCGGAGTAAAACTCGATGTTCTTATCGATCTCCCTGATGAATCTGATGGAACCGTAGTGTGGCAGATATTCGTACGCACTGATACATTCATCGAGTAACAGGTCAAAGTCGATCCGGATCAGATTCATTGCAGGATTGTTCATCCTCGTCAGGTTGATCAGGTCCATCACGATGGTGTTGATTCGCATGATCTGAGACTGATACATCTGAAAATAACGTTGCGCCTGTTCATCCTTGATATCAAGCTTGACGAGGTTGTGGAGTCCGATCAGCGACGATATAGGTCCTTTCAGATCGTGGGAGACCCTGTAAAAGAACGAGTCCAGCTCGGCATTTTTCTTTTCGATGATCTCCGTCTTGCTGCGTTGGACTTCGGCATTGTGCTCAAGTGCCTTGATGCGTGAAATGGCTTCGTAGCTTTTGATCACGTTGTGCGTATGCGTATTGATGATCGATTCCTTGATCTTGATGTAACGCTCCAGATAGTGCAGGGCCTGCTCCGGATTGTTCTCGCTTCTGGATACAAGGTGAAGGTTATACAATGATTTGTAGATGATGAAGCGTATGTTGAATTTTTCGCCGGCCTCGAGCGCTTCGTGCAGGTAACGTTTCGCTTCGTCATAGCTCTTCAGCGAATAATACAATACCCCGAGCTTGTTCAATGCCATGGCTAACCCGAGCTTGTCACCCATTTCTTGCTGCAGCGCCAATGATCTTTCAAGATCCCTTTTTGCCTGAGCATAGTTGCCTGTCTTGAGGTACACTTTTCCGCGACCATACAATGCAAACGCAAGTCCTCTTACGTCTTTCGTCTCTTCTTTGATCGAGATACTTTTTTCGATGGTTGTCAACGCGAGATCAGTCATGCCTCTCTTCAGGTAGATGCCCGAGAGGGGATTGTAGGCATTTGATTCAAGGTTGGGATCGTTGGCCATCCTGCCAGCTTCGATGGAACGCAGGTAAGCCCTGATGGCATTTTCCTGGTCCCCGAAATATTCATAGATCGTCCCCATCGACTTCAGGCACCGCGCTTCGTTGAATGGATCGTTGAGCTGACGATAGATGTTGAGACAGTCGAGTAGATATTCCAGTCCGAGATGATAGTCGTCCGTTTTGTAATAGACGCCTGCAATGGTGTACTTCGCATCTGCGACACCTTTCAGATCGTTCCTGGGCTGGAAGTATCCGAGTGCTTTTTCCGAATACTCCTTAGCCTCTTCGAACCTTCCGATGATCATATGAAAGAGCCCGAGATGGCTATTGGCGTGCGCTGCCATCTCCACATCGTCTACTTCCATGGCCAATGCAAGCGCACGGCGCGCAAGGGCGATGCTGGCCTCCAGATCGTTCACGCGTGACGCATAAGCCTGTTGCAACAGCTCACGTGCAGTCTGTATATGATTTGATTCTATCGTAGCCTTCGAGCTCACACTTTCAGTGTTGATGTCTTTTTAATCAGTGCGATCTGACCGATATGATAAATATCATGGTGAATGATGCCATGGAACAATGTGTAAAAGGTATAGGGACGACCATCATGCGGAATGTTTTCAAAGAGTTTGTTGCTCCCGAATCCTTCAAGTGCCCCAATCAGATCTCGTTGGGTGGTCTGAAGGCGCTCTACAGATCGCTTCCAGTCTGCATCATCTGGAAAATTCGTCCGGTCATCTATTTTGAAATCGTAGTCGCCATTGATTTTCCTCAGCACATACACCCGCCACGATGCCATGTGGTTGACAAGCTCTATGATGCTGTGCGTATTGTCAAGCCGTTGCACCGCGAGATCGGCAGTGATGTCGGAGATCACCTCCATTATGGACGGTCCGTGCCACGCACCCTTTTCGAATGTCGCTCGAAGCAGCGATGTTATATGTTTTACTTCGTCCATGATCAAACCTTCTGATAGGCGTCGATTCCGTTTTGAACGATCTCTGTGATCGATCTGGTCACTTCGTCCAGTTCGAATGCGGATTCCTTGAGGAGATCCAATATTTTTTGTCGTTCGTCGGGGCTGATCGTCGCAGCCAGGTTGGCAAGACCGAGGATGCGGGCGACCGGCGCGCGCAGCTTGTGTGCGTTGATGAACGCATACTGAATGAGTTGTTGGTTTTGTTTTTCGAGCGCAAATGTTCTTTCGCGAATGAGCTTCTCGAGGTTTTCGTTGATCGTGATGATCTCTTCGTTCATTCGCGCTATAGAAAGATTCTTTTCGGCCAATGAATCACGGCTGGCCACAAGGTCATCCTGTTGCGCGCGTATCTCTTCGTTCAGGGCGACCAGTTCATCACGCTGTGACAGGATTTCGCGGTGATGACTTTCGATCTCTTCATTTTTCAAAGCCAACTGGTTGTTTAGTGACCTTTGCCTTCTATAACCCCTGAGAAGAAAGCCTCCGCATATGATCAGTAAGACAAAAAGAATGGAACCAAAAAAAATGAATTGATTTTTTTCGGCAAGCTCGGCATCCTGTAGTTGCTTGTCCTTTCGAAGGAGGTCAATGGCCACCCGTTGTTTTTCCGTTTCATAATCCAGTCTGTATGATGCGATCTCTGAGGCTGCCTGTACATTGAGCACACTGTCCTTATAAGTGGTGTAATTCCTGAAGTTTGTCAATGAACCCTGTAAATTTCCCAGAGCCTCGTCCAGCTGTGAGAGGAGAAGATAATTGTCCCGAATGAAAGAACGAAAATTGTTCTCTTTGGCAATCGAGAGGCTCGTCGACGCAAATTTTTTTCCGTCGGCATACCGTTTCATTTTGTAATAGACCGAAGCGATTGAATACCGGCACTGACTCATGCCACGCTTGTCTGCAACAGAGTCCGATATTTTCATCGCGTGCTGATATTGTTCCAGCGCTGCGATCAGCTCACCGCGCGCTTCGAGGACGTTCCCGATGTTGCGGATGTTCGTTGACATTCCCGGAAGGTTGCCGGCTTCTTCCCGAAGTTGATAGGCCAGGCGGTAATGTTCGTGCGCGCGCACAAAATCTTTTGTAGCCCGGTAAACATCTCCCAGGTTATTCAATGTGACGGAGATCCTCACTTTGTTATTCAGTTTTTCCTGGATGTCCAGGGCCCGCTGATGATATTTCAATGCCTCGTCGTAGTTACCGAGTCCGTAGTAAACCAATCCAATGTTGCCGGTGATGTCGGCGATGGTTTGAAGGTCTTGGGTCCGCTCGGCGATCTTCAATCCGTCGAGAAAATATTTCAGTGCAAGTGGGTAATTCGCCTGTGCCCAGCATACGACACCTATCTGGCGCATGGCCTGAGCTTCACCTTTTTCGTAACTGATTTCTTTCGATATCGACAGCGCCTCATATGCCCAGATGAGCGCCTGGTCCGGGTTGTTAAGGTGATTGGCGAAAGCCTGATTATTTAAGGCCGCTACGCGGATAGAATCTCTTTGCGGATGATCTTTAATAAATTGCTGAAGGGAATCAGTCGCCGGGCCGTAACGGGCCACGAGCGAACCAGGCAGCCAGCATAGGAGAGCCAGCACAATCAGTGCAAGTGGGCGAAGTAAGGTCATAATTAAATATAACCTTATTTCGCCACATGATATGGTCTATTTTACTACTTAACTTACAATTGTTGTTTGCGCAACTGATCAGGATCAGGTGAGCATCCCGCCGTCCACTTGAAGCACCTGTCCCGTGACATATGATGAAAGATCAGAGGCCAGGAAAACGCATGCATCGGCGACATCTTCCGGGCGACCGCCCCGTTTAAGCGGAATCGCATCACGCCACAATTGAATGGTTTTTTCGTCGAGCTTGCCGGTCATTTCCGTTTCTATAAACCCCGGAGCAATAGCATTGGCACGGATCCCGCGAGATCCCAGTTCCAGCGCTACCGATTTTGTAAATCCGATGATGCCGGCCTTCGATGCGGCATAGTTCGCCTGTCCCGCGTTGCCTTTCAAACCGACCACCGAAGTCATGTTGATGATAGAACCGGACTTCTGTTTCATCATTGGTTTGGTAACTGCCTTAACCGTATTAAAACATGATTTCAGGTTAACGTTGATCACACGGTCCCAGGATTCTTCGTTCAGCCGGAGGAGCAGGTTGTCCATCGTGATGCCCGCGTTATTGACGAGCACGTCGATCATTCCGAAGTCGGCGATCACGTCATTGATCAGTTTTTCAGCCTGGGCATAGTCCGATGCGTCTGAGCGATAGCCTTTTGCTTTTATTCCTTTCGCGGCAAGCTCCTTTTCAAGGGCCTGGCCCTGCTCTACACTTGAGAGGTAGGTAAAGGCAACGTTCGCGCCTTGCTCAGCATACCGGATGGCAATAGCCCTCCCGATTCCTTTTGAGGCTCCCGTTACAAGTGCTGTTTTTCCCTGAAGTAATTTTGTCATGCTTTTAGAGTTAGTTCTTTTGATTCTGGATTGGAATGGGGGCAAAAATAAGAATTCATTTTAAAAACGACGGTAGACTAAAACCCCTGTTTCACGGTCAAATCGAGGTTTTTACAAAAACTGGCGGCTTGTCCCTTACTTATTTTTTATTGCCGAACTGGGGTTTATCTTTGGCACCGAAAATTTTAAATCCAACACTATGTCAAAATATGATGTGATCGTAATCGGCAGTGGCCCTGGCGGTTATGTGGCTGCCATTCGCGCTTCTCAGCTGGGTATGAAGGTGGGCGTCGTCGAGAAGGCGGAAATCGGTGGAATTTGTCTTAACTGGGGATGTATACCTACAAAGGCCCTGCTCAAGAGTGCCAATGTTTTTGAATATATCAAGCATGCAAAGGATTACGGTGTGGAAGTAAACGATTTCAAGCCGGATCTGGGCTCCATGGTTAAAAGAAGCCGGGAAGTTGCCGCCAGCAACAGCAAGGGTATCCAATTCCTTTTCAAGAAGAACAAGATCGATTTGATCGAAGGTTACGGCAAACTGAAAAAAGGCGGAAAGGTGGAAGTAGAGGCTGCCGGCAAGAAAACAGATTACGAAGCAAAGCACATCATTCTGGCTACCGGTGGAAGGTCGCGTGAACTCCCGTCAATGAAGATCGACGGTAAGAAGATCGTCGGCTACCGTGAGGCGATGGTGCTCGAGAGCATTCCCAAAAAACTTCTCGTAGTTGGGTCGGGAGCGATCGGTGTTGAATTCGCCTACTTCTACAATGCGTTGGGATCGGAAGTTACAATAGTAGAGTTCTTACCGAGGATCGTACCGGTAGAAGATGAGGAGGTTTCCAAAACACTTGAGAAATCTTTCAAGAAGTCAGGCATGGCCATTCATGTGAATTCCGAGGTGACGAAAGTCGATACTTCAGGAAAAGGGTGCGTAGCTACAGTTAAAACTCCGACCGGAGAGATCAAGATCGAAGCGGATATTGTGCTGTCCGCTGTCGGCGTATCGACAAACCTTGAAGGCATCGGACTGGAAGAGGTTGGCGTTAAGACCGACAAGGGTCGCGTAGTCGTTGATGATTTTTATAAGACGAATGTTCCTGGTGTATATGCTATCGGTGATATCGTAAAAGGTCCCGCGCTCGCACACGTTGCTTCGGCAGAGGGAATTATCTGTGTTGAAAAGATTGCCGGACAGAATCCGCATCCGCTGAACTACAACAACATCCCAGGCTGCACGTATTGCTCTCCGGAGATTGCTTCCGTGGGTTACACTGAAGAGGGTGCAAAGCAGGCAGGTTATCAGATCAAGGTTGGAAAGTTTCCGTTCAGCGCATCCGGTAAGGCGAAAGCTGCTGGTGCAACCGAAGGTTTCGTGAAGGTGATCTTCGATGCAAAATATGGCGAGTGGCTAGGGGCGCACTTTATCGGTGCGAATGTCACTGAGATGATCGCAGAGGTTGTGGCTGCAAGGAACCTGGAGACTACCGGTCATGAGATCATCAAGTCCGTCCATCCTCACCCTACCATGAGCGAAGCGATTATGGAAGCTGCCGCCGCGGCTTACGGTGAAGTAATTCACATCTGATCATAATTATCAGACATAAAAAAAGCCCTTCAAACGAAGGGCTTTTTTCTTGAGGTTATCCGGGATTACCGGTTGAATCCTCCTCTATTTTGAAATGCTTCGCCATGCTTTGTGTAGGCATCTTCGATCTTCTTCGCAAGATCAGCTTCGCCATACGCGTATAGTACGCGTTGCAGCTCTCCGAGCATATAGAGATTGACCTGAAGATCACGTCCATATTCACCTTTCGAAATGTAGTATCCGGACATTTCATCCAGACGTGGCGTCATGATATTGACGATCTCGAGCGCCTTTTCCTTTTCTCCGACTTCCAGAAGCAACTCGACCATTCTTGCATTGGTAAAATCATATCGGATCCCATGGTCCG